>CAZEPL010000009.1:0-7813 GCA_964514135.1 uncultured Spirochaetaceae bacterium
ATTTTTATATCAAATCTAATCGTACTTTATCCAATTAAAAAATCTTGTTTCTATAAGTAATATCCGATAAGAAATACTCCTTACAATTCTTCATTACATTATAGAGCATAAATCAGTCTTTTCCCCCATTTACAAAAACCATGTAATACTATATATAAGAGAGAAAAATACTATCTAAGCAGGGATACCGCATGAAAATTCTATTAATTGCCGTGGGAACAACAGGAGACGTTTTACCCTTTATTGCTCTCGGCGCTGAACTTAAAAAAAGGGGGCACTCCGTAACTATCAACACTCACGATGATTTTGAAGATCTTGTAAAATACCACAACCTTGATTTTGAGCTTGTAGGCGGTAGCTTTAAGCAGCTGGCGGAATCCAAAGAAGGCAAGGCCTGGCTTGAATCCGGTGATAATGTTATTAAATATATGTCTACTGCCAGAAAACTCTTTAAACCCATTTTTTCAGAATGGGTGAAGGTCGATAGAATTATACCCGGATTTGACGCTATTATCGCGCATCCTTTTGCGGTCTATGCGTATCATACCGCTGAAAAACACAAGCTTCCCTTTGTAATCGTCTCGCTCATCCCCTGGTTTATTTCCGGAGCAATCGAACCGATTATGGTACCTATTGTTTCTCCTTTCTTTAAATCCTGGGTAAATAAAACCCTTAATAAATTAACCATACAAAGCCTGTGGTCACTCTTTAAAGATCTAAGCCGGGCAAAACGCAGGGAGCTGGGATTACCACCCACCAAACCCGATAATCTCTGGCTATATCTGCATAAGATAGGGATTCCTCACATCCACCTCTACAGCCCGTCGCTTTTAAAGGAGCCGCCCGATTTTCCCGCGTATTGTCGTGTTTCGGGTTTTTGTTTCCTTAACTTAAAACATGATTTCAAGCCCCCATCTTCCCTGACTGACTTTCTGGCGCAGGGCAAACAGCCTGTATATATAGGTTTCGGCAGTATGACCGGAAAAGATCCTGTTCAACTCACCAGGATGACGGTAGAGGCTGTAAAGAAAACAAAACAGCGGGCTGTTCTGCTTACCGGCTGGGGGGGTATGGAAAATCCGCCTAAGGAAAAGGATATTCTGATTATCGACTCCGCACCGCACGACTGGCTTTTCCCACGGGTAAAGGCCTTAATCCACCATGGCGGCATCGGTACGACCGCTGCCGGTCTGCGTGCCGGAAAACCTATGGGGATCGTGGCTTTTTTTGGTGACCAGCCCTTCTGGGGCCGCAGAATACATGCACTGCAGGTTGGCCCCAAACCAATGGTCAAAAAAGATTTAAATGTTAACCATTTGGCCGACTTAATCAAAAAGGTCTGCAACAATACGCGGTATGAAAAAAATGCACAGCGGGTTGGAGAAGCAATAAGAAAAGAGCAGGGTGCAAAAAAGGCGGCAGATCTTATTCTAGCTTATGCTAAAAGCGGAAAACTTATAAAAGCAAAATAATTAAGGTACAAATTTAAAATTGCTGATTATTGACATACTCACTATAAAAGGATATACAGGTATAAAAAGATAATATTATGAAAAATTTAGCTAATAACAACTACCCAAGCTGCTCTTTTTATTATTATAGCAAGGTAAAACGGTCGCGATCTAAAGCATGCGGTACTGCAGAAAATGTTGATTGAACCTCTCGGCCTTGCAGCCTTGGCGGCGGGTGCTGACGGTATTATGATAGAAGTACATCCGCAACCTCAATCCGCGCTTTGTGACGGCAATCAATCGTTAAAACCCGAACGCTTCAAAGCACTCGTAGCGAAAATCAAGGCCCTGCTTCCTGTGGTACAAAGGAGTATATAACAAAATCCTCTTTGAATAGGATACTAAAGGTAGATTTTAATATAGATTTATTCTCAGGCATTCACTATACTTAAAACAGATCTCAAACCCAACAGTTGGGAAAGAATGCTGTTTTTTAGATAAGAATAGATGAACGAGTCAATAATTTTAAGTATAAGCGATGACCCGCAAATACAAGATAAGCTTTTCGCCGATCTTTCTACCGTATCGGATAATAAGCATACCATAAAATCCATAGCATGTAATGAACACGGTATAGAGCAATGCGAGAGGTTCTTGGAAGATGATAAGGAAATCTCAATTGCGGCAATTGACTTGATTAAATTTAACGAGGACAGCTCGAAATTCTTACAGGAACTTAACACATTATTGCCGCATTCGGTTTTTGTTTTGTTTACAAACCCAAAAAATCATAAAAACATACAGCAGCTGATAACGCAGATAAATCTTTACCGGTTAATAGAGAAACCGTACCAGATCAAATATTTACGGCTTGCCTTGCAAGAAGCACTGACAAGTTATCAAAATAAAAAAGAGCTTATACACCATTCAAGGGAACTTAAGGCTGTAAAAGAAAAAGCACTTCAGGAAAAACAGATAATTGATAAGCTGAGCAAGATCCTCAACGAAAAGATTGATGAGCTCGAAGATCATCAAAAGGAATTGGAACAGATGTCAAAGGAGCTTAATGTAACAACTATCGAGAAAATTCTTATAGAACAAGAAGCTGCCAGGATGAGCAAAACACTTTCCAATCTAAAAAACAGTTTAAGGAACAATCTGTTTGTGCGCAGTGTTCTGCATTCAATCGTAAATATGCTGCAAATCCAATTTTCGATAGACCGCAGAGAAAATGCGATTATCGAACAGCTCTCAAAAAAAACTGTGCTTCTGCTCGATGATGTGAATGACAGTAATTCCAACAAACTGCTTGTAAAAAAGGAGCTGTATGATGTACACCGGCTTATCACCAACAAACTCCATCAGCAGCGTAAAAAAAATGAGCTGAATTTACACAAAACACTCTTTGGCTACGTTAAAGCAGTACAGCGTACCTTAATGGGTGAAATCGTTCACTTTACTTCAAGGCCCTGCTACTTATTGGGAGCATTAAAAAAGGTAAAAGAAAAATACAAAGAGATTTTAGAAAATGATACAACAAGAAAAAAAATTAATTTCATTATCGAACTTCACACTACGGATATCTATCTTAATATTTTAGATTTTTCATTAATTAATATTATTGAAAATCTCCTCACTAATTCCATACGCAAAGTAATAGAAGATACAGGCAAGACGGATAAATGGATTAAAATAACCTCTCACGATGAGGTTATTAATTCCCAAGAGTACACAGTCATCAGATGGATGGATAATGGTCCCGGCATCGAAAAGCAAAGAAAAAAAACTATCTTCGAAGGCGATTCCGATAAAATCGAGGATGGTGATCACGGTATTGGTTTACCGGATATTAAAATAACCATAGAATCCGCAGGCGGATTCATTCGTGAGACCGGAGAATTCGGTAAAGGAGCAACTTTTATTATCGGTTTTCCCAAGGTATATAAATACAAAGAAATCGACTATGACGAAGATTTGGATAATGGTATAAAACTCATGTTTCCTGGGGAGGCAGCAGCAAAAAAAATACTGATTGTTGAGGACGACAACGTAATTCTAAACAGCTACGTGGAGTTTTTTAGCAACTGCGGTTTAAAGCATATTACGGACGCCCATGACGGCAGGGAAGCGCTGGAAATCATTCTTACAAAGCATTATATTCCGGATCTGCTGATTACCGACATTGAGATGAAGAATATGAACGGATTTGCCCTGTTGGAACAACTTAAAAGCAATGGTTATTCAATACCCACAATCGTAATTTCCGGAATCCTTTTTCAAAAAAATGACAACAAACACAGCGATCTATTCAAACTTGAACAGCTGGGAGTAAAAGAAGTGATCGAAAAACCGGTTGATTACAAACTGCTTTTTGAACTCAGTAAAAAGCTCTTAAATATATCAACTTAAGAAAAAAGTAATAATCCCCAGCGGAATAAGATAGGTACTGAAAATATAAAGCCTGCCTTTCCTGATAATCTTTAAAAGCACAATAAGTGAAAGCATTCCGATTATAAAAGCTGCCACAAAACCCAATGCCATTGTGTGCAGGGGGATATCTGCTGTTAATTGTTGTGCATCTTTTAACTCAAAGACCAGTGCCCCCAGAATAGCCGGAATAGCAAGCAGAAATGAATACTCTCCGGCCTGCTCCCGTTTCATGCCGGAGGCTAAGGCAGCGGAGATGGTAATACCGGAACGGGAGATACCCGGAAAGATTCCCAAACCCTGGGCAATTCCCGTAATCAATCCCTGCCATATAGTAAGGTTTTTATATTCTGTTTTGCCTTTGAAAAGCAAAGGAGAAAGCAGGATAAGCCCTGTCACGATAAAAAGAAGAGAAATGATCTTCGGCTCTGCTTCTACATATTTTAGCACTTGATAAAGGCAAAGAGCAATTATAACCGTGGCTATCGTAGCCAGTATAAGAATTAAAAATAATCTAAGGTTTTCTTTATCTTCGGGTTTGGACTTTTTAATTACAAAGCGGAATAATGAACCGATTATAGCAAAAAGTCTTTGCCGGAAAACAATCACTACTGCAAAAAGCGTAGCCACATGGAGAATTATGATATATAAGGTTGAATTTATTCTTTGAATTCCTAAAAGCAGCTCACCAAAAACCAGGTGTCCCGAACTGGATACCGGTAAAAATTCGGTGAGGCCCTGGATTATACCTAAGAGTATGGATTGAATTTCATTCATAGCTTCTCCTTCATCTCCCTGTTATTCAAATAATTTCCCAATCCTCTCAGACGGAGACCTGACATCATCATAGAGACAACTGTAATATACAGCTGCCGTGCAGACGAATTTTACAAATTTACGTGTCTCTAATATGGGAATGGCCTCTACATAGAGATCGTCAGGGAATTTTCCAATATTATTCTCCCAGTTTCTTATTCTCGTCGGGCCTGCATTATAGGCAGCCAGTGCACGCGGAACACTCTTAAAGCGTCGCATAAGATCAGCCATAAAAAAGGCTCCTAAGAGAGCATTCTGTTCAGGATTCGTAAGATCCGGTTCGGCTAAATCAATTCTGCGTGCTACATCCTCAGCCGTAGCCGGCATAAGCTGTGTTAATCCCACTGCTCCCGCATGGGAGACTATGTTCTTATCAAAAGCACTCTCACGTCTGATTAATGCAAAAAAAAGATAACGGTCAATACCAAACCGTACGGCAGCCTGCACTATCTCCTCTTCATAGGCAATAGGATACACAATGAGTGCTTCTTCTTTGGAAAGCTGCGTTTGCTCCGTGCTCCTTAACAAGCCCAACACGCGTATGGCAAACAGATACTGTCCCCGTTCCTTAAGTGTTTTGGCAAGATTAAAAAGCGTATCCGCTTCCAAGTAAGGATCAGCTGTACTTAAAAGCGTATAGCCCTCTTCAAACAGACCGAAATCAAAAAAACCAAAAATAAATCTGCCATTATCGCTTGAATCCGCATTACCGCTATAAGACCGCTTATTCCCTAAAAGTGCCTGAGCGGGTGTATTCAAAAAATGTGCCGCGAGAAAAGAATAATAACCGTCCTTTGTAGAAAGCTGCTCACTCAAATGAGAGCTGTCAAGTGTTTTCCCCTTCAAGTAACCTAGTGAGATTAAGCGGGCAACAATATAGGTTAGCTTTGCACGCACCTCATGGGGCGCGGTATCCTTAAAAATAAGATAGAGCTTGTGAAGAGTGGTAAAATCTTTTCCCCAGAGCAGAGATGAAATATACTCCTCAAGTAAATCTGAAAAATAATCAAAATCCTTCCATTGAGGTACCGAGGATGTAAGTTCAGCCAATACAGCCGAGGTCCCTCTGTCAACAGCATTTTTCAGCATATACCACTGAGCTCTCTGTTTCAGATTTGCATCAGCTGTTTCGCTATAAATCATAAACCAAATGCTTTGAGCTTTTTTAAACGAGTTGTGGAAAGCATAAATCTTTGCGGCCATTTCTAATGCTAAGGCCTGAGTATCCGCTGTCAATTGTAAGGCAATAGATTCCGCAAGTTCTGCATCGGCCAAGGAACTACTTGCTTTCAGGCAGGCAATAGCATAATCCGCGACAAGCCTTGTGTTATGTAATTGTATGAGGGGAAGCTGTGTAATACCTTGTTTTAATAATGTTTTTGCATCTTTATAACTACCCTCTGCCATCAAACTCTTGGCTTTAAAAATACCCATTTCAATATCAGATAAATTCGCGAGTCTTTCTTTATTATAGAGCAGATACAGATAGGCACGTGAATGCAGATCTCCGGCTTCCACAGTATAAAAAAGATTTCTAAACAAATCTTCCCAACCTCTCTGCTTCAACCTGAAGGCTGCTACGGCCTTAAAAAGAATTATTTCGGGATCATCGGTTTTCCATTCGTCCGGACCTTGTGCCGTATAGTATTCATCCAACCTTTTTAAGAGTTCTTCGTCATGTTCCTGCCAATAGAGTGTTTCAATATCCAGCCTTTTTATATGCGGAAGATTATATGCAGAACTATGGTATTTGAGTAACGTCCGGACAATATTATTTGCATCTTCATAGCGCTCCTGTTTGATAAAAGCTTCCGCCAGTTCCACTGCCGCTTGATATTTCCAGGGCGGATTTCCCTTCTGCCACTCCAAAGCCAATAACTTTTCTGCAGAATCAGAATATCCCAATTCAGTAAAAATGCGGGATACATAATAAGCAGCTCCGGGAGAATAGTCTAAAATATCCTGAATATCGAATTCATAAAAATCTACATATTCTAGAAATGAGAAATCCCCTCGACTGATTTTATTTGTCAACTCTTCACGCTTTATTCCCCAGATATATGCTTTTTGACAGGCGGGAAAAAGCATAAGAAAAGCCAAACAAAGTGCAAGGGTAATAAACCTATTTGGCAGGAAGAAATATCTTTTGTTTTTCAAAAATTAAATCCGGATTCGCAATCTTATTTACTTTTGCTATCATTTTATATTCAAACGGATCTCTATAGTAACGCCGGGCAATATCCCAAAGCGTATCGCCCCATATCACTATATACTCTTCTCCATCACCGGTTTGCTCCGCGGTTTCTTCTTCAGTGGTTACTGTCGACTGTTCGCTCTCTTCAATATCCGGAGCCCCTACATCAACCTCTTCACTCTCTGCTTGTTCCGCCACTGAAGAATCCTCTGCCTCATCTGCTGTCTGTTCTGAGATTTCCGTACCCGGTAAAAACGGTACCTTGGCTATAAGCGCATATATACCCCAACCTCCGACGGTAATGACTAAAAGCCCCAATAAAATAAAGAGTATTAAAGCTAAGGGATTGCCTTTTCTTTTTTGAATATGGGTTTTTCTTCTATCATACTCGGAAGCAGGGTAGCTTTCTCCTGCTATTGTTTGTGCATCCATTTCGATTTCCTCTTCGGAAGCAGGGGTTTCGGGAATAGTTTGATTTATTTCAAATTCGGGGATGGTGTACATATCTTTATCTTCCACAGACTCCAGGCTCACCGAAAGGCTCTGTTTTTCACCGGTTTTATAATCATCGGCTGTGGCCTTTAGATTGCCGTCCTTATCGATTCCAACAAGCAGTTCAATTTCCGGCTCGCCTTTTGCCGCTGTCTCAATATTCTCAATAACAAGGCTTCCAATATAGGCATCTTCGAATAAAGTGTCGCCGTGTCCTCTATAAAGATCAATCTGTACATTTTGTTGATTATCTCGTACGGTTGTTAGTGTTAACTTTTTTTTGCCTTTAAAATTCTCTTCAAAAACAGGATAAAATTTGCCGTCCGCAAGTTTTATGCCGATTTGGTTTTTATCATTGTCTTCTTTTGCCATTATTAAAATCGTATATCGAGAATGAGATTTTGTCAACGAAAATTAGCAATTTTCAGCAATT
>CAZEPL010000009.1:7913-13212 GCA_964514135.1 uncultured Spirochaetaceae bacterium
AGCAATTTTAAATTTGTTCCTTTTTTAAGCTAAATATGTGTAAATTTGCTTTCTTGACATTCTACTTTTCTGCTTTATAATTGAATTGTGTGGGATTATATACCTTATATTGTCATTACTTTCTCGGTTCTTGTGTTTCTGGGGCTCATTGTCTCCTTAATATTGAGAAGGGACTCCTCCGTGCACAAGAAAAAAAAGAAAAAAATAAAATCAAAAGACCGCAACAAGATAATCAGAGAAGCCAACAAGCGTCTTATTCAGAATCCGAAAGACTACGAAGCGCTTATGGCCCTGGCCGACCTCTATTTCAAAGAAAGTATTTATGATAAGGCCATGAACTATTATAACACCTTGATTGATCAGTGTGCCAGCAATCTGGACATTAATGAATTCGAAGTTACCCTTCGCTTTGGTCTTGCTGCGTTTAAGCTGCAGAACTATGACGAGGCATATAAGAGCCTGGTTATCGCCTTTACCATGACCGAGGATAACTTTGAGCTATGTTATAACCTGGGCTATTTGGAGTATCTAAAAAAAGACTACGAAAAGGCTTTAGCTTTTTTCCGCCGGGCACAATCACTGGATCCCGAACATGTTCAGACCATTCGTTTTTTGGGACACAGCTATTTTAGAAACAGACAATATACCGAAGCCGGCGAAGAACTGCGCAAAGCAATTGAATTCGAACCCAATGACAAAGAATCACTCTTTGCCTTGGCTCAATGCCATTATGAGATGGGACATATCGATCACGCTCTCAAAATATTCTCCCATCTGCGACTTGATCCCAAACTTGGCCCTAATGCCGCGCTCTTCTCCGGAACCATTCATCTTAAGGCTTATAATTACCAGAAAGCAATAATGGATTTGGAAATCGGTCTAAAACATATAAACATCCCGCTCGAAGTTCAGCTGGAACTGAAATACCGCTTAGCTATCGCCTATTTAAAAGACGGCAATATGAAGCGGACATTGGAACTGCTGGAAAGCATTCGAGATGTTAAAGCTGATTATAAAGACGTTTTAAGCCAGATTGATCAATACAGAGAGCTTATGAGCAATAAGGATTTACAGACCTTTTTAATGTCGCCAAAATCCGAATTTTTATCTCTCTGCAGAAAAATCGCCGCCAATTTCTTTGAAGAGTCCAAAGCGAAATTACTTAATATTTCTATAAACAAAAACGATTATGCGGACATTTTAGCCGAGATACACACCAAGCGCTGGGAAGATATTGTGTTATTCCGTTTTATCAGGACTACGGGGACTACAGGGGAACTTTTAATTCGTGATTTTTACACAAGCTGTAAAGACCATAAGGCAGACCGCGGATTCTGTATTACCGCAGGCGATTTCAGCGACAGCGCAAAACAGTTTGTTGAAGCACGCCTCATTGATCTGATCGATAAAAAGGGTATCGTAGCCCTGTTTCGAAAACTTAACCGTCCAGGTACGTGAGCCTATGCCTGTCTATGCCGCATGCAAGCTATAAGCACATGTCTTTCCGCATGCAAAAAGGGAACATTCAACTCTTTAATCTCAATATGCTTGAAATATTCGGTCAGTGGTTTTAACTCATGTATCAAATTCTCAAGTCTGCCTTTATAAGCAAAAATAACACCGGAACTGTTTAATATGCGGTTTAAGGGTGAAAGCAGGTTGACGATGCTGGAAAATGCCCTAAAAAGAATCAGGTCAAAACAACCTTGAACCTGTTTTACATCCGCCTCCTCTACCGATACATGTTTCAAATCTAAGAGCAGGCAGACATTGCGCAAGAAGGCGGATTTTATAGCCGATCGTTCACAAAGCGTAAAGCTACACCCGGTTAAAAAAACAGCTAGCGGAATACCCGGGAAACCGGCGCCGGAGCCCACATCCAAAATATGCTTATGCCGACAAAAATCCACAAGCACGGGCATTGCCGCAAGCGAATCCAGGATGTGCCTGATAACAATTCCTTTAGCATCGGCTTTTACCAAATTGTGGCGTTTATTCCATTTCAGTATTTCTTCAATATATGAAATAAGACTGTCTGTTTGTTTTTTAGCGAAGTCAAGCCCTAGCTTAATGAGTCCTTGTTGCAGAAATTCCTTCGTATCCAGCTTAAGCCCCGCTCTTCTTGGTAAGATAGATTAAAAGCACGGCAATATCGGAGTTCCTTACTCCTGCAATTCGTGATGCCTGACCCACAGACAGCGGTCGAATCTCTTTAAGCTTCTCTCTGCTCTCTTTGGACAATCCCTCCGCAGCGTCATAGTTAAAACCGGAGGATATTTTCAATTTTTCCAACCGCTTAAACCGCGCTACCTGTTCGTTTTGACGTTTTAAATATCCTTGATACTTAATATCGAGCTCAATCTGTCTGCAAAGGGCTTCGTTAAAATCTGTTAAAGCACCATCCAATTTTCTTAACATGGATATGTCAAACTCGGGGTCTTTTAGAATTTGAGAGAAAGATTTACCTTTATATTTTTCCAATAGCGGTACGATAATAATATCCCGCGCTTCCACCTTACGCTTATGCAAAAGCTCGTTTATTTCATCCAATTTTTTTACTTTGGCCTCAAATCGTTGGTTTGCTTCTCTATTCTGCAGCCCTACCTGATACCCTTTGGGAAACAGGCGGATATCCGCCGTATCATAACGCAGACAGAGCCTGTGCTCCGCTCTTGAAGTAAAAAGCCTGTAAGGCTCCTTTGTTCCCAACGTCACCAGATCATCGATTAACACGCCAATGTAGGCTTCAGCCCGGGAGAGAATAAGCGGTTTTTTCTTTTGCAAGTGTAGGGCTGCGTTAATACCTGCCAACAGCCCCTGAGCCGCCGCTTCCTCGTAACCGGAAGTGCCGTTGGTCTGTCCGGCAATAAATAGTCCCTGCAGCAGTTTGGTTTCCAGGCTCGGATAAAGCTGAGTAGGATTTAAGTAATCATATTCCACGGCGTAACCCGGTTTCATAATCACCACATGTTCCAATCCCGGCACGGTACGTAAAAACCGCTCCTGTACCTGTTCCGGGAGTGATGACGAGATGCCATTGAGATACATCTCTTGTGTGTTTAATCCTTCCGGTTCAACAAAAATCTGGTGCCGGTCTCTATCCGGAAAACGCATTACTTTATCTTCTATAGAAGGACAGTAGCGGGGACCGATACCCACAATTTTCCCTCCGTAAAGGGGTGAGTATTTGATATTATCACGGATGATCTTATGGGTAACTTTGCTTGTATAGGTGATATAACATGGAACATGAGGCCTTGAAATACTATCGTTAGAAAAAGAGAAAGCAAGCTGTACTTCATCACCTTTCTGCTCCTCCAGCTTGGCAAAATCAAGCGAGCTCTTTAATACTCTGGCAGGAGTGCCGGTTTTCAATCTGCCTACTTTAAAACCGATTCTTCGTAAGCTTGCTCCCAAACCTACGGCCGCGGGTTCCCCCAGCCTGCCGGAAGAAGCTACATAATCGCCGATAAATATCTTGGCCTCCATAAAGGTACCCGTGGTGAGCACAACCACCCCGGCAGTAAAACGATTCCCTCTCTCGGTAACAACACCCCTTATCTTTTTCATTTTACTATCACAGATAAGATCCACAACAGTATCTTGAAAAAGTGACAGGTTTTTTTCCTGCTCCAAAGTGTGTTTTGCCAGCAGGGCATATGCCGCCTTATCGGCTTGCGCTCGCGGAGCCTGTACTGCAGGGCCTTTACTGCGGTTAAGAATCCTGAACTGGATCATAGTGCTGTCGATAAATTTGGCCATCTCTCCGCCTAAGGCATCGATTTCACGCACTACATTACCTTTGGCCAGACCTCCCACTGCCGGATTACATGAGAGTTTGGCTATGCAATCCAAATTTTGAGTAATAAAAAGGGTTTTGAATCCCAAACGGGCTAAAGCTAAACCCGCTTCGATACCTGCATGCCCGCCGCCAATCGTTATTGCATCAAAATCCACTTTACTTCCCCACACAAAATTTTGAGAACATGGTTTGTAATAATCCTTCAGTAGTTACCTGGCCGGTAATATGACCAAAGGCGTCTAGTGCTTCCTTAATATCCACTGCCAATAGATCGAAGGATATCTTCTTTTTATATCCTGCTTCCGTCCGTTCCAAAGCATCGAGCGCCTGTCCTAAATACTGTTTTTGTCTGAGGGAATCAATAACCGGGCTGTCACTTTCCAACGAGCTGCCGCCTAAGAGTAGTATTACAATAGCTTTTTCTACCTGATGCAGTCCAACTCCGGTAAGCGAGCTTAAGGGAATAAATGCTTCCGCTATCTTCTTCCTGCTTATATCGCATTTATTCCACACGGCAAGCAGCCTGCCGCTTGATTTATACTGATTTAAGAATGCCTCATCTTCTTTGCAGATACCTCGACTTCCATCAATTAAATAAATAATGATGTCGGCACTATTAATAATTTTATCTGTACGCCTTATTCCTTCCGCTTCCACAGGATGATCGGTCGATCTTAAACCGGCCGTATCATACAAACGGATAGGAATACCTTGGACGGCAATAGCTCCTTCAATGAAATCTCTGGTAGTGCCGTGCAAATCGGAAACAATCGAGCGCTCCTCTTTAAGCATCAGATTAAAGAGTGTTGATTTACCGGAGTTGGTTCTGCCCGTCAGAGCAATACTTACACCTTCCTGATAGATGCGCCCCGCTTTATATGTAGCCAGGAGTGTCCTCACCTCTGTCAGCAGCCGCCTAAGCTCTTGCAACGAAAATTCGTGGTGTTCGTATTGTTCGTCAGGATAATCTATCATTACTTCAATACCGCTTAATAAATCCACCAAGCGCGCTTTGAAGGAGTTAATGATTTTTTCAATACTCCCCGCCAGTCTGTGCAAGGCCAGTTTGCGTGCTTTATCGGATTTGGCACGGATTATCTCATTTACAGCCTCAGCTTTGGTAAGATCGATTTTTCCGTTTAAGAACGCTCTTAAGGTAAACTCTCCCGCGTTAGCCTGTCTGAATCCGTGACAGTAGAGCAGGCTGAGTGTCTTTTTAAGCGCTGCGGGACTTCCGTGGCAGAAGAGTTCTACAGCATCTTCACCCGTATAGCTGTGAGGTGCGTGATATACCGCTGCCAATACTTCATCGATAAGCTCGCTATTTTCCGGATTGTAAAGACTTCCATAGTTAACAGTATGGCTGTTTTTAGCGGAGAGTTTACCTGTACCCTTAAAGACTCCCGCAATTTTTTTAATACAGCCTTCACCCGAGGTACGAATAACTGCAATCGCACTCTCTCCCCAGGGAGTTGCCAGGGCCACAATGGGATCATG
>CAZEPL010000009.1:13312-41490 GCA_964514135.1 uncultured Spirochaetaceae bacterium
TAACTGCAATCGCACTCTCTCCCCAGGGAGTTGCCAGGGCCACAATGGGATCATGCAGTGTCAAAGCTGTTTCTTTCACCATTATTAGAAGATATAAAAAAAAACATTAGTTTGCAATGACAGCAGTTATAAATTTAGACACAGATTATCATGAATTGAATAACTCTGTGGCTTACAATATATTCTTAACATTGCCCTCTTGAAAACAAATGCAATCTCTTCTAGAATACTACTGTGATCAAAAGGAGGAATTCTCATGTCTGATCAATTTAATGAAGAGAGTTTAAATACCGAGAATGCGCCGCTCACTGAACGGTTGGATACCGATATCGGCGGTATGGAGCCGGAAGCGGCCAAAGAATATGTGCTTTCCTTTGTTGCTACCCTTAAAACCACTCAAAAACAAAAGCAGACCCTTACGGAAGAGAAAAAGCTTTGGCAGGAACGAGTTCTTTTGGCTAGGAACAAACAAGAAAACGAACTGGAGCTAAAGGCTTTAGAGCGTGTTTCTGAAATACAATCAAAAATTGCTACTTTAGAAGCAGAAGAGAAAGAGCTTGCGCCTAAGGTGGCGGTTTTAAAAGAACAGCTTTTAAAACTGGTACGAGCGCCGCAAATGAGCCTGGATGCCGAAAACCTGTTAGCACAACTGCAGATGATAGTGGGAGAGCCCGACAAAACGGCAGAGGCATTTAAACAGGAAGAGGCTGATATTGAACTACAGAATTTGAAGAAGAAGCTGGATCAGGAAAAGGAAAGCTCTTAATTTTTATTGCACACCTCTGGCTACCGCTTTACCCAGTTCCTTTCCCACCGTTTTGAAGCTTGAGTTTTTTGCCGCGTTAAGGCTTGAACCCAATCCGCTTTTTTGTATGGTTTTTTCAAAAAGAATCTTACCGCTCGCAATATCCACAACCTTTATCGTGCCCGTTACTTTTACAATATACTTTGATCCGTCTTTTCTTTCATCAAGAATCTGAGCGGTTCCAAAAATTGCCCGTTCGATACCTGTTGTATTATTCTTTATGAGCTTTGTAATATCACTGTCACTCATGTGCAAAATAAGTGCCGGACTTATGGTGACAGGCCTAATATTAAATCCGTTTTGCGTAAGAATCTCTAATATTCCGGAAGCAGTATGATTACTGCCGCTTATAAGCTGTCCGTTACTGTCCAGATCGGCTATAATAATACCCGAAGGTATATCTTTTACCTGTGAAAGAACCGTAAAATCGAATGTAACTTTTTTACTCACCACCAGTCTTTTAAAGCCATCAACCTTTGACTGATACTTTCGGGGGATGTTTTCTAATTTTTTAAGATAAGAAGCAAGTGAGAGCATTACGGTAACCGTCTCTCTGCCTACAAATTGACATACAGGATGCATGAAGTTTGAAATACCGTCCTTATCTGTTTTAATAACAGAGGTTTCTATTCTTTTGCTCATATTATGCAGTTTTTTATAACTGAACTCTAAAGCCACTTGTGGTACTCCGCGCGTATCAATTACAGGACCAACTGCTACTTTTACTGCAAACGGCTCCTTTATCTCATGGCCCACAAACGCGGTAATATTGTCACTGAGTTTATACAGGTTTATTCTCTCTATAGCCTGCATGGCATCATCAATATTACGGTTTACATAAATATCTTTGTTTTCCAAGTCGGATTCAGCGGCAGCCAAGGTTGCCTCTATAAAGCGTATGACAGCTTCGTAATATCTGCCCTGTCTGAAATATTCATTTCCTTCTCTTTCAGGAATTGCAACTGCTTCGATTGTTTCTATGAATAGCTGCTCCATACGCGCTTTCTCTTTGTAGAGTTCTTTCTTGTCATAACGCGCCAAGATATAAACCGTAACACCGATATCCAGGGTATGAATCCATTTATTCACTATTTGAAAACCCGTTACCCGTGCGCTCCCACTTTGAGTAACCTGTTTTCTTAGTTCAGATTCATAAGAATCCGCTGTAGCTACTACTTCAGTACTTGTTTCCGAGTGAATTCGCACGCCGACAAAACGTAAGACACCGCTAATGAGATCATCAGTGGCTATTTTTTCTGCTTCACTTACATTTTTTACAGCGCTAAAACCCTGCCCGCTAAAATATACAAACTGTTCACTGTCGGCCGGGGGATTCTTAACCCAATCGGGAATTTCATCTGCCATAACTATAGATGCTAAAAAGCACATCATTAAAAAAATAACGCTTACTCGCATTATAGCTTACCCCTCTGTGTGAAATACCTGCAAACGTGGAATTACTGTATTCTCTTAAGTAAAAACTATGTACCTGAAAGGTTTCCCCTCCAGGTACATATTAAAAATTTTCTTTGCTTAATCGAGATCTTTAAGTGCATCCTTTACAAGATCACGTGCACGTGTTTCCTCTTCTGATTTAGGTTTATTTCCGTCAAAAGCTCTTGCAATAGCAGCTTTAATTTCGGACATAGGAACCCTTATCAAAAGGTAGTACTCGAACACCTCTTTTTCCACGGTGTTCTCATCTTTAAAGTACCTTCGCTGTACCCAATACTCATCATATTTTTTGCTTCCACCGACACGACCATCGGCAATACTCTTTACAACTTTTTCAAAGTACTGCTCGGCCATATCAGAATCACCAACAACGGCGCCAGCATATTTTGACTGGATTCTCACGGATATCATTCGTGCAATCTGGTCATCAACACTAAAGTTCTGAGCCTGGATTTTTGTTCCTTCAAGGTTCCTACCGGAAAAACTCTCTTTGAATACATAATAGCCCTTATGTTCGGGCAGTTCTTCAATCTTACCAATAGGCATTATTACCCATTCAGGAACTTCTCCCAATCCTTTGTATTGGTGAGAAATTATAACAGGCTCGGGCGGTGGCTTCCTAATGTCTGAAGTAGTTGTTTCGACGTCTCCATTGGTCTTCGGAGTAGACTTACAACCTACCGCTACAAGTAATAAAATGAGCAAAGGAATTATGAAATATTTCTTCATTCACTTTCCTCCTTTAAAATAATTATTATTGAGGCAACGCCTCTTACAATCCGGTAACAAAGGTGAGACTCTTTCTTCGTAAAGAAACAGTCGTCATTCCTTGTAAACCGGGAATTGTCTTTGCCAGGTCAAGGATAAGCTGCTCTAACTCTTGATTTGTAAGCAGAGCCCATACATAGCATTTTGCTTGTTCTTCCGTTCTATAAACGGTCTCGACATCCTTAACTCTCTCTGCTAATGAATTTAAATAATCTGCAATTAGCTTCGCATCTCCGGTACCCTCAAAAAATACCTCGTATTTAATACCCTTTTTTAAGGCTTTTTTCATATACTTTTCAGAAGTATTTATTATATCCTGCATTGTCCTTTTTACACTCACTTCGACAGCATTAAGCTTAGCCTCTTCTTCCAAACTGGGGCTGAATGATTTTTCCGGCTGATTGTATGTTTTGGAGCCCATCAACCTTCCTGTTGAGGATTCAAAAGCAGTGAGAGTAATATTGGCTTGTGCATAATAGTTTTTTCTCTTGGTTTCACTCGTCACCCGCAGATTAATCGTTATATAGACATCCGCATTTAACTTTTGGGCTAACCATTGTATAACAGAGATCTCCTCTCCGCTTGTCTCCAAAGAGATTATCTCTTGATCCTGTTTTAGTTTTTCTACTTCCTCTAACAGCACAGCCTCAAGTGAACGGGAAGTGAGGTAATTATTGGCTACGGCAATTGCCTTTTTCAAGAGAAACTCGTCCTTAGGGCTTAGCTGTGAATCTTCATCAATATAAACCATATACACCATGTTCTCTAAATATTCATCTATAAATAGTTCTTCTGCTTTACCATTTTGAGGGTCCGCATATAATTGGCCTTGAAAAAGCATGAGTAATACTAATATTGCCCAAAACAATACTGAAGGTCTCTGCACTTATATCTCCTCATCCTTTTAAAATTTAACTCCTACTCCCGCTCCGCAGATCCAGCCTTCATAACTCATGTAATTATCATTAAGCGCAAACCAGGCCTGATAACCAAGATCGAGCATCAGCCTCAAATCGCGAGTGATAAGATAGCTTATCGTGGCTATAGCCGCCAGACCAACAGAGGAAAAATCAAATCCGTCTACCCGGGAATCGGCGGAGAGAGCAGTTAAAATCTCCGTTCCTACGGCAGCCATAACTGTCAATTGAAACCTTCCCAGATAAAGATTAAAATCCAAACCGCCATAGACTCTAAGCGGCAGTTCGGTCTCCAATTGCTCAAAAGGATAGAGACCGACCTCAAAGCATAATACGGGTTGTATTGCAAAAAATCCTTTGGTTAAAATAAATTTAAGCCCGCTAAATCCGTAAATTAAAGACTTCTCAAAATTAATTTCTATATGCATATAAGGTACTATAGTCAATCCCAAACGACTGATTTCTTTTACGGGAGTACCTATAATCAGGGGTTTATCCGCATAGATCACCTTGCCGACAGAAACCTTTTCTTCTATATCATGAATAATAATAAGTCCGCTTTCTTTGTTTTCCGTCTGCCCTGCAAAACTTTCTGCATCAGAACTTAAAATAGCATACTCATCTCCAACAGTTACACCCTTCTCTTTTCCTAATTTAATTACCACATCCGGGTCTATTATTTCGACGATCCTGTCTACTAAAGAAAAAATATCCAGACTCCTTACTTCATACGTTAGCTGGATGGGGATATCCTCTATGGCATCGTCCAATGCGCGGTCACTATCTTCATCATACCCGATGGATTCGAGCACAATATTACTTATCACAGTCCCATTTATAACATCTACTATAGTATATGTTATTGAAACAAAAGCCTTGTACTTAGATGGCATCTCCTTATTTTTTACTTCTTCTATATTGAATGATGTGAGGATAGGTATTACTACTAAATGAGAATTGACTATCTGACTAAAATCCTGCCCCGAAAAGACCTGTTCTCCAATCTCAACAGGTGACGATATTTCCTGACTATCAGCAGCATACGCTTTAACTTGATTTAAAAAAAGCATCAGATCTTGATAAGCCAGACTATAATCCATTAACCGGACATCAAATCCCGATAGGCCTTGAAAAACCTTATACACCTGTTTTTCAAGAAGCTTTAAAGATGTGTTCATCCCGGCTGTCGGAGATGAAATGTCGCCGATATATGTGCTAAATATAACAATATTTTTAGCGGCATACATTGTATCCGCATAGAGTACATAATGACAAAACGAGATAATAATAACTCCTACAAAAGAAATTTTAAGTTTTTTACCTATATACTTTATTCTCATCAGCTTCAACTTCTAAATATAATGCGTATTACCCGATTTTTCAAATTTTTGTCCCATTTATTTAGTGAATAATGAAATAACTTCACAAACTTAAACCCCTTACAGATTCAATATAATGCGTACAGTCTGGAAGTAGATAGTTAAGCCGCATACATCAATGACAGTGGCCATAAGCGGTCCTGCCGCTACCGTCGGGTCAAAACCCAGCCTTTTTATAAGCAGAGGAGCAAGAGCGCCTATTAAAGTGGCAACAATTACTACAAATGACATGGCAAGACCGATGGCTACGCCCCGTATCATGACCTCTCCAAAAGCAAGGCCCAAATCAAAGATCATCACACGCAGTATGGTCAAACACCCCATGACTATTCCGATAAGAGCACCAACCATAATTTCTTTCAATAACACCTTGCCGATATCCTTAAATTCCAGTTCTCCGGTAGCTAAACCGCGAATCATCAAAGTAGATGATTGTGTCCCCGAATTACCGCCCGTGCCGGTTATAAGCTGCATAAACGGCACAAGAAAAGCTGCCTGTGCATACACGTTCCGGAACAAGTCTATTACATTGGCGGTAAATGTCGCGGTAATAAGCAGAATTGTAAGCCAGGGAATACGCTTTTTTACCAGATCCCATACCGAACTTTCCAAATAGGGTATAACACTTCCTCCCATAGCACCCATTTTATAAATATCCTCGGTCTGTTCTTCCCGGATAACATCTATGACATCGTCAAAGGTGATTATACCCAACAGCCGGTTATACCCGTCTACTACCGGTAAAGCTAACAAATCATAGGTTTCCAAGGTCTTGGCTACCTCTTCTTGATCCGTATCTTCACGTACGGTAATCACATTTTTCACCATTATTGCTTCGATTTTGTCTTCATCATTACCGGAAAGTATATCCCGTAAAGAAAGAACACCCTGCAGGCGTTTTAGTTTATCCACAACATAAATAGAATAAATTGTCTCTACGTCATATACATTTTTGCGTACCCAGCGCAGCGCCTGAGCTACGGTAAGCGAAGTCTGGATAGCCAAATAGCGGGGAGTCATAAGGCCGGCAGCATCATCTTCATCAAATCGCAGTAAAAACTGAGTTTCTATTTTTGCTTCGTCACTCAAAGAGTTCCACACCGCATCTTTTACTTCAGGAGATACCGCTTGCATGAAGTCGGTTATGTCGTCCGGTTCCATCTCTTCCAAAAGGAGTTTAATATGCGCGGTGGAAAGCTGCTGAATAATAAACTCCTGCTGCGAGATAGGCAGTGAATGAATCAGATCAACTTTATCGGAGAGGTCAAGCTGTAAAAAAACTTTTACCACATCTTCGGGAGCAAGATTGTCCCACATCTCTATTAAATCAGCCAGCGCAATTTCCTTAAGTGTTTGTTTAATCTCTTGATTGCTCATCTGCTTCGTATTCGCGGCCAAGTACTCTAAATTTACCTTCATAAGCCTTCTCCTGCATACAGAATCTCTTTTTCCAGTTTAAACCCATAATGCTTAAATACTTGCTGCTCTATGTATTCTATTAATGCCTTAACATCTTGTGCCTTGGCAGTGCCTGTATTAATGATAATATTGGCATGCTGTGGCGAGACTTGAGCTCCGCCAATGCGGTAACCCTTTAGACCCAATGAATCAATCAGTTTTCCGCTGGGCATACCAAAACCTCTGTTATTCTTAAAGATTGATCCGGCACAAGGGTAAAGAAAATGTCCCTTTTTTTGCCGATCTCTGTAGATTTCCTCCATGCTTTTTTTTATAATTTTAGTATCGACTTTTTCAAGTTTAAAGGCACCTTTTATAATAATGAGCTTTTGCTTTTGAAAGGGTGAATATTTATAAGAAAACTCTTCCTTAGACACAGCTATTTTTTTTATTTCCAACGAACCGTTAATTATCTCTACGTATTCAAGCAGATCACAAATCGAAACATTATAACAGCGGGCATTCATCCAGATTGCACCTCCCACACTGCCGGGCATTTTAAAAAAAGCATCCAATCCGCTCAACCCATACTCAGCGGCCTGTTCTACAACCATATTTAACGGTGTACCGCTCAAGGCTGTTATAATAGTATCATCGATTGTAGTGCCTGAAAAATCTTCGAGTGAAATGACGGTACCCCGTATACCCTTGTCAGAAACCAGAATGTTTGCACCACAACCTAGAATATAGTGAGGAATCCGGTTCCCAAGACAGAAAGAAAATATTTCTTCAATATGCCTCTCATTCCGGGGTTTGGCAAAAAGATCTGCGGGCCCTCCGATTTTAAAACTGGTATGCAGATGCATAGGTTCTGAGAATGTATGCGGACAAGAAATATTGATTTTTTTAAGTGCTTTTTGTAAAGTATCCATAAGCATAATTATTTTTCTCATATAAATTTCTTTTTTATGAGATATTTTAGTATATTTTAATACTTGAAAGAAGCCTAAAAAGGGAAAAACTTATGAAATACGATGTGACGCTAAAACTTTTCAACTCCATGGGAAGGCAGCTGCAGGAGTTTATTCCCATTCAACCCAACAAAGCGGGTTTATACACCTGCGGTCCGACCGTATATAACTATGCACATATCGGAAACCTGAAGACATATATCTTTGAAGATATTTTGAGGCGTACCTTGGAATACCTCGAATATGATGTTACACATGTAATGAACGTTACCGATGTTGGACACCTATCGGACGATGCCGACCAGGGGGAAGACAGAATGCTCATAGGCGCCCGCAAGACCGGTAAAACCGTCTGGGAGATCGCCGAATATTTTACAAAAGTCTTTTTTCAAGATCTGGAGCGATTGCACATAGTAAAACCTACTATTATTTGTAAAGCCACCGATCATATCCAAGACATGATCGATCTTATTAAGCGGATCGAAAAAAACGGTTTTACCTATTTAAAAGCAGGCAATCTTTATTTTGATATCAGTAAATTCCCGGACTATGGAAAACTCTCCAATCTCAATTTAGCTGATTTAAAAGCAGGCGCCCGTATCGAGGTTGATGCGAATAAAAAAAATCCCCATGATTTCGTACTATGGTTTACCCAGTCAAAATTCGAACATCAGGCTATGCTGTGGGACTCGCCCTGGGGCAGAGGCTACCCCGGCTGGCATATTGAATGCAGCGCCATGTCAATCCGCTATTTGGGAGAAAGCTTCGATATCCACTGCGGCGGTGTGGATCATATTGCCGTGCACCATACCAATGAAATTGCTCAAGCGGAAGCCGCCACAGGTAAAAAATGGGTTAACTATTGGCTGCACGGTGAATTTTTAGTAACTTCAAATGCCAAGATGTCCAAATCATTAGAGAACTTCGTGACCCTTGGCTCGCTTGAGAAAAAGGGTTTCGATCCGTTAGATTATCGTTATTTTTGTCTCGGCGCTCACTACCGCAAACAACAAACTTTTAGTTTTGAAGATCTGGATGCAGCCAAAACCGCGAGAAATAATCTGGTAGATCGTGTTGCCCGTTTTAAAAAACAAGGTGAAGTCGATAATACAGACGCTATTAAAGATAAGGCTCTGTATTATCTGCAGTCATTTCAAGAGGATTTGCTCAATGATCTTAACATGCCAAAATGTCTTTCCGATTTATGGAACCTCTTAAAAGATCAGAAGATCGAACCTCGCTTAAAATTGAGAGTAGTTCTGGAAATGGACAAGGTGTTGGGGCTCAATCTGCAGGCCGTACACACAGAAGATGTAGTTTTGGATGATAGATTAATGCAGTTGATAAAAGTGCGTGATGATGCGCGTACAAAAAAAGACTATAAGCGTGCCGATGAGATGAGAGGAGAGCTTCAGAATGAGGGTATAATTATAGAAGATACTCCGGACGGTGTGCGCTGGAGAAAAAAATAAAGCGCGATGGAATATACCTAAAATGTATTTTATTATAGAAGGAGCTTCTTGCAAAAATGTTATTTTTGCAAGATGCTCCTAAAATGGAAATTGCTAAATTATTATGGTATAAAGAATAAGTATTTTACTAACTTAATATATTTTGAGTTTTGCAATTTTCTCGAATAATAAAAATATTTGTAACAAAACAGGGCTGAGAGTTGGTTTTATATGTTGAAGAAGACGAAAGATAGAGAAGAACGGTTTAATCAGGAGTACCCGATACTATTTCCTGTAATTTATAGAGTATCCTATAGGATTACGGGCGATGAGGTAATCTCGGAAGATTTGTGTCATGAAGCATTTATAAAGTATTACGAGCGTCATGAACCGCTTCCCGATATAAACCAGGCTAAATACTGGCTTATTCGGGTGGTAAAAAATATGTCGCTCAACTATGAAAAGAAAAGAATGCGGGAGAAAAATGCTGTGAATAAGCTGGAAAAAATTACTCCCCAGTATATGGAATCCACCGAGAAAGGGGTGCTTAAAGAGGAAACTAAAATTGCTGTTCAAAAGGCTTTAGATAAATTGCCCTATAAACTGCGGGTGGTTTTAGTATTCAAAGAATATGCCCAGTTAAATTATAAAGAAATCGGGGCCATTCTGGGTATTAGCGAGGGAAATGTAAAAGTAAGAATTTTTCGCGCCAGAGAGCGCCTTGAAAAAATATTAAAGGAAGAGAATGCTTATGTGTCCGAAGGATGAAATTATTTCTGCATATCTAGATGGTGAGGTAGAAACACCGTGGAAGGAAAAACTAAAAGAGCATTTCAGTGAATGTTCCAAGTGTGCAAAGCGGTTGTCCGAAATACAATCCATAAGTTATCTGCTTAAACAAGACAAAGAGCCGGACTGCCAGCCTGCTCTACAAAGAGTACACAGGCGTATCTATTTCCACAGCAGTGAAAGTACCCATAGAATCGGGGGACAACAAGAAAAAGACCTTCCTTTCTGGAGAAGAAGAGTGCATATCCCCATGCCCGCCGCCGTACTGCTTTCTGTTGTACTTTTTATTCTTTTTGCCTCTTTCTTTTTCTTTATGGGGCAAAATAACACTCAGATGGCACATAAGGGGCCGGAACTCTATAATTCCCAGCCCATACAGGTCACGGTACCTATAGAGGGTCTCGAAGCAGGTGATCTTGAAGTGCTGCTCAAACTTCTTAACAATAAAGATTTCAGCCAGGAAGTATTAATGGAACTTCCCGAAGATTCCCAATTCACAGTATTCGGTGAACCGGAATTTGGCGATCCTAAAATAGAAAGATAAACAAAAATTGATAGGTAGGTCGGATGATGATGCTTAAAAAAAATCTACTGACGGTATTTCTTTTATGTTCTGCTTTTGCAGGCGTGGCTCAGAACAATAATGCTCCGATAGAAAGTCTCTTGGACCAGGCATTGGTAATTAAAATAAATACCAGGCTGCTCAGCTCCGACAGCAAGGTAAGCTGGAATTTTAGTGTGGCACGTGTAACTATCCCGGGAAGACCTTTAGTACTCAAACTGCAAGGTGGTAATCTGCAGGTAAAAATGGGCATAACAGCTTATCGAGATGACACTACAACCAATACTGTGGTTCTCGTTACCCAGGGAGAGGTATGGATAACCGAAACTCCGGGCAAACAAGCAAAATATTTAGCCAGCTTAAAGAGTATAGAAGTAAATTTAGGTGAAAAAATACGTCTCTACCCTCTGGGTGTATCCAGTACTACTTCGGAAAAATATAATATTGAGCTCGAAATCCAAGTAATTCTCTATAAAGATGAGTTAAAACAAAAAGGCTCTGAAAATCCACCAGAAACAGGAAAAGATGATAAAAAGGCACAATAGCAATGAGCGATCGACAGGACACCTCGCCCAAAACGCACGCTAACAAAAAATTCTATAAACGACAAGAATTTATTCCTATTATCATTTTCATTATATTATTTTTTTTACTCATAATTAACACTTCGATATCGGGTTACCCGCCGAGTATTGAAAAAATCGTACGCGAAAATAACATTCACAGTTTTATGCTAAAAATTGACGGTAAAAACTTTGGAGAAAAAAGAGGAGGAAGTGAGGTCTATATAGAGAATTTAGCACTTACCGACTCAGCATATCTGAAATGGACTGACAATCAAATTGTCGTTACTATGCCTAAAGAAATTAAATCGGGTCTCCTCTACGTGGTTACAAAAAGTGGTAAAACTAACGCAATGATTTACACAAATCCCAATGAAACTCCCGAACTTATCTCGGCTATGTACAGAAGCGAGCGTACTCTGCAGCAGAGAGGGCCGAATATCCGATCTATAACACCGCTGGTGAGTAAAATAGGTGAGGTGCTTACAATTAAAGGTAATGGTTTAGGGAGGGAACAAGGCAAGAGTCTTGTCTATTTTACCTGGACATCACAGACAAAAAATCCGGATGCTGCGGAAGATTCGTTACCCGTGGTTTCCGCCAAAAATAATGATTTCGACTATGTAAGCTGGAATGATAAAGAGATAAAGGTTAGAATTCCGGACGGAGCCAAATCAGGAAACATATATATTTATTCCGAAAGAGGAAATAGTAATCAAAAGTATCTGGAAATTCAGCATCCTGCAGGTATTAAGCAATATCATAATCGCAATAAGTACTCGATAGAATATTCTATTCTTATTAAAACTATAAACTCCGAATCCAATAACGGTATTTATCTCTGGATACCGGAAATCATTGAAGAAGCGGAACAGAGAGAGATATCATATATACAAAGCAGAAGCCGGTTTGGACCGTTATTTGATTATCAAAGGGTAATGCTCTTTTATCTGGACGAGCTTAGGGAAGGTGATCAGCATAAAATAACATTAGAATATATTTTTGATCGCTATGCCGTTAAAACAGAAATTAATGCTGAAATGATTACAAACTCCTATGACAAAGGGAGCGAATTCTATCTTCACTATACAGGAGAGAATGATTACCTTAAACCGGAGCTTGCAGCAATAAAACAGTTAAGCGCCGAGATTAAGGCTAAGGAAGAGAATCCATATCTCATTGCACAAAATATATATGAGTATGTGATCGATAACATGTCTTTTTCATATATAAATCCATACAATTATGATAAATGGCAATTCTCACTCGATTCAAAACAAGGCGACTCCTTTATTTACGTAATGTTATTTTGTACGCTGTGCCGAAGCGCCGGTATCCCGGCACGTCCGGTAGCGGGTTACCTCATTGATAATGAAAAAAGAAGCATCAGGCATTTTTGGGCGGAATTTTACCTGCCTCATGTAGGCTGGATTCCGGTCGATCTGCTTTTAGGAGACAACAAACAGTATGAAAGCTTTCTTTGGCATGAGAATGCAAAATCCTATTATTTCGGTAATATCGATAACCGCCATATTACCTTTTCAAAAGGTTATGTAATTTTAAAAAAAATCACCCCAGCCGGACGCACTGTTCGCAAGGCAGGCCTTCCTAATCTTCAATCAATGCATGAAGAAATAAAGGGTAATCTCCATGAGTACAGTATTTTGTGGAGGGATGTAAAAGTATTGGGAATTTTCTGATCATATCTGCGCTGTTTTTATATAATAAATAATGTTTTAGATTGACAAGTATGAGTATGGCTTTTATACTATGAGTAGATTTTATAGTTGGTAAAAGAGATGTCCAACCCACTTCAGCTGTCTTTAGTGAATTTTAAAAAAGGCTCATATATTATTGTAGAAGGAAAGCAAAAAGCGGAATACTTCTATATCGTCCGATCAGGTAAGGTACGCATAAGCAAAGAGGTTGAGATAGTTAATGAGGAGGGCGGTGCGATACTGGAACCGGGTGACTTCTTTGGTGTTATTTCCACCATGTCTGCCCACAGTCACATTGAGACCGCTATGGCCCTTACCGATGTATCCCTCATTTCAGTACACCGCGAGCAATACGGTTACTTAATAGAAAAGAATGCGCCGGTAGCCATGAAAATTATTTTAAGCTTTTCGCAAAAAATGCGTTATCTGGATGAAGCCCTAACACGACTCACTCTTAAAAATACGGCAAAAGAGGATGTTGCACATCTTTTCAATGTTGCGGAATACTACGCCAGACAGAGTCAGTACAACCTGGCTTACTATGCTTATTATAAATATATCCAGTACTGCCCGCAGAGTGAAAATACTCCTCAGGCAAAAGAACGGATGGCAAAAATTCATCCTTATGCCAAAGCCGTACACCTTGATACTAATCCCAATGATTTTAATCGCACATATCCCAAAGATACCATGATATTCAGCGAAGCTGAACCCGGAAGGGAACTGTTCATTATCCAAAAAGGAACCGTGAAAATTAGCAAGATTGTTGATAATAAAGAAGTGATGCTTGCTCTTTTAAAGAGCGGTGATATCTTCGGCGAAATGGCCTTGCTTGAAAATATGCCGCGCTCGGCTTCAGCTATTGCCTTAGACGATGTTTCCATGCTTGTGGTCAATAAAGCCAATTTCAGCCGCATGGTACAAACCCAACCCAAACTCATTTCAAGCCTGACCACCCTCCTGTCGGAAAGGTTATGGTTTATTTATAAGCAGCTTGCCAATTCAGTTATGACAGATCCATTGGGGAGAATGTACGACGCCCTTTATATGCAACTGGAAAAGAACAAGGTCCAAATTATACCCGGAGAAAATTATTCCTTCGACTTCGGGCCCAAGGAACTTATAAATATGGTAGGGCTTCCCATGGACAAGGGTACGGTACTTACACGGAAGATGTTTGAAAATAAAAAGATAACTGTGACAAATAATAAGATTGTTGTAACAGATATTGAAGAGATTAAAAAACAGGCAGATTATTTTAAAAAGATGGAAAAGATTGAATACTCCCGCCGTCAAGGTTCGCTGCAGAGATAATAGACCTCTAGCAACTATCTCTCAATACTTCATACACCTGATATACGGTTTCTTGAGTGTTACTGCCTTTAAGCTGAATTTGCTTTTTATAAACGGCAGGAATAGCAAGACCTGCTTTCTTACGGGTATCTTCGCTTAAAAGAATATCTCCCCCTTTGGAGCTGCTTTCAAGCTGAGCTGCTATATTTACCGTATTACCGATAAGTGTATTGTCAAAACGCTGATTGCCTCCCACATTTCCCCGAATAATCGGTCCGGTATGAATACCGATACGAAAGCGGAGAGGACTTAATTTTTGCTTCAACCGCTGCTGATTAAGCACTTCAATCCCTTTTTGTACCTGCACAGCTGCCTTTACGGCATCTTCTGCATGCTGAAATACAGCCAAAAAAGCATCACCTATAAATTTATCTATATCACCATGATTATCATAAATAATTTTAGTGGCAACCTGGAATACCGAATTCAAGGCCTTAATAACTTCAATCGGCTTTAGTTTGTGAGCCATTTTTGTGAACTCCTTAATATCTTCAAATACAATTGTAAGCTCTAATTCTTCTTCAGGTATTTTAATCTTGCGTTCATAGGCAAAAGTATTGGCTAAATCCCAGATGGTTTTCGGTATATATTTTTTAATGAGCTCTAAAAGAATGAAATCATGGATTGCCTGCTCCTGCAGTACGGATAGTTTTTCCACAAGCTCCGAGTTGAGTACGTTATTTTTAATAAGGGGACGGATAGTCAGATATGCCATTTCAGCAATGGCTTGTTTTTCTAAATAATTATCGGCGCCGCTTAACATGGCACGAGCTACATATTCTTTAGAACTGTCCGCTACCAGAGCCAGAACCGGTAGCAAACGGAACATCTCATCGCTTTTTAAATCTTCTGCAAATCCTGCGGCGGTTTCCAACTCCCAATCGATTATGATAAGAACAATATCCCGTTCGAATAATTCGTTTTCCGCTGCCTCTGTTGTGGAGGTTTGTATTACCTCTAATACTTCATTTTAAAAATCCTTTATACCTACATTACAATGTTGATGGATATTCAAAAAATGTGCAAGAAAAATACTATGCAGAAAAACCTCTTTATGAGTTCATTGCCTTAGCTTAATATTTTAATTTGACATTTCCGATACTTTATGGTATCGAAGTTATAAGAAACTTTATTAAAAGGTACCCGCTATGGAGATTACAAAGGCAGCACAAAATACACGGGAATCCTCTTTTAAACTGGCCGCACTTGATAGTGAAACAAAGAACAGGGCTCTGCGTGCCATTGCTCATTCATTACGCCAGAATGCATCTTTAATCCTTAAAGCCAACCAAGAGGACATTGCCCGATCAAAACGGGAAAAACTGGCGGCCCCCCTCTTAAAACGCCTTAAATTCGACGAGATAAAAATCGAGGCCGTATGTAAAGGAATAGAGACCCTTATTACATTGACAGAACCGGTAGGTAAAACCTTAAGCGCTTTAGAACTGGATAAAGATCTTGAGCTTTTTAAAGTGAGCTGCCCTATCGGAGTAATCGGGGTGATTTTTGAGTCCAGGCCTGATGCCTTAGTTCAAATTGCCACCCTCTGTCTTAAAAGCGGTAATGCGGTGCTGCTTAAGGGTGGAAGTGAAGCACAAAAAACAAATAGAGTGCTTTCAAACCTCATTCATAAAGCGAGCACGTCTTGCGGAGTACCGGAACACTGGATTAAAGCTTTAGAAACACGTGAAGATGTAAAACAGATGCTGGCTTTAGACGGTTATATTGATTTGATTATCCCGCGAGGATCAAATAATTTCGTAAAATATATTATGGACAATACTACAATACCGGTACTAGGGCATGCTGACGGCATATGCCATATTTATGTAGATGAGCATGCCGATCTTAAGATGGCAGTAGATATTATTATAGATAGTAAATGCCAGTATGTGGCGGTCTGTAATGCGCTCGAGACTCTGCTTGTGCACCGTGCACGAGCCAAAGAGCTTCTACCCGTGCTTAAGCAAGCGTTGGATAAAAAACAGGTTGAGCTGCGCGGTTGTACGGAAACACAGAAAATTATTCCCGTAAAACCGGCTGTGGAAAAAGATTGGAAAACCGAGTACTTGGAATTAATCCTGTCGATAAAAATAGTAGATAGCATAGACCAGGCTATCAGGCATATTAATAACTATGGCTCGCACCATACCGATGCTATCGTAACCAACAGTAAAGAGCAGGCCGCTAAGTTTCTCAATCTGGTAGATTCGGCGGATGTATTTTGGAACTGCAGTACCCGCTTCAGCGACGGTTATCGCTACGGACTGGGTGCCGAAGTGGGCATCAGCACAAATAAAATACACGCCCGCGGGCCTGTGGGTATTGAGGGTTTATTGATTTATAAATGGAAGCTTTTAGGCAAGGGACATCTGGCAGCTCATTATTCCGGAAAGCAAGCCCGGAGCTTTACCCATAAAAAAATAACTAAGGAATGTGATGTTTAAAGAGCACTATGCGTGATTTTTCCAATGTAAAAAGAATTGTAATCAAAATCGGCACTTCAACAATCAGTACGGGCGACGGTCTTAATACCGAATATCTGCGTCAGCTTGCTTTTCAAATCCATAAGCTCCTGCAAGATAAAAAACAGGTTGTCATTGTGACCTCCGGCGCGATAGGTTTGGGAGCCGGTCAGCTGGGAATAAATAAGCGTGTTACCGGTATTAGGATGCGCCAGGCCTGCGCTGCTATCGGGCAGCCTTTGCTTATGCAGGAATATCGCAAAGTGTTTTCAGAACATAAGATCATTACGGCCCAGGTACTGCTGACTGCGGATGTGTTAAGCAACCGGAAGACATATCTCAATCTGCGTAATGCCATGGAATCTCTGTTGGAGCTGGGAGCCGTGCCAATCTTAAATGAAAACGACAGCGTTTCTACGGAAGAGATCGGCTCTGCTTTCGGGGACAATGACCGCTTGAGTGCATTTGTGGCCAGCAAAATTGACGCTGACGTACTCATCATGCTGAGCGATATAGATGCACTTTACGATAAAGACCCGCGCCAATTTCCCGACGCCAAACCAATCCATATAGTAGACGAAATTACCAACAAGATTGAAAAAGCAGCCGGAAGCCCCGGCAGCACCCATGCACAGGGTGGCATGAAAACAAAAATCCAAGCAGCCCGGATTACATCTCAAGCCGGCTGCCGCATGATACTGGCTCCCGGAGCCCGTAAGAATGTGATCTTGGATATCTTGCAGGGAAAGGATATCGGTACCGTATTCCTGCCCAAACGCCGTTTGAGTCAGCGTGTACGCTGGATTATCAACAGCAGTCCTGCCGGTACCATCCTCATTGATCAAGGCGCCCTGCAGGCAATACGAAAAAATAAAAGCCTGCTGCCCAGCGGCATTCAAACGGTTGAAGGCGAGTTTAAAAAAGATGCGGTAGTAATGCTTAACGATGTTGCCAAAGCTGTTGCCGCTTTCAGCAGTGCGGAGCTCCGTCTTGTAGCCGGAAAACACAGCAGGGAAATCGAAAAAATATTAGGTAAAGGCCGGGGGAGAGTTATTGCCATCCCTGAAAATATTATTTTTTTGGATGATTGATCTATGAAAAATAAGGCAGAACAAGCGGAACAAGAATTGGATCTAAACCTCATCGCCTTACAACTGGAGGGACTGGAAGAGACCATAATTTATCATCTCATTGAACGTGTGCAGTATTTTAAGAACAGCATCATCTATTCCACGGGACAAAGCGGTTTTAAAGGTTTTCCCAAAAAGAATTTATTGTATATTCGTCTGTATTATCACGAAAAAATGGATGCCCTTTTCGGCCGCTTTTATGTACCCGAAGAAAGACCTTTTAATAAAAAACTGCCTAAACCACGCCGCAAAGTACACCTCCCTTCTTACCCTCTGGCATTAAAAGATTACAATTCAGTGAATCTTACCGGCCGGATAAAGCAGGCCTATCTGGAACTTGTCGATAAGATCTGCCGCGACGGAGATGACGGACAGTATGGGTCGAGTGTTGAGAATGATGTCTATGCTCTGCAAGCTATCTCACGCCGGATTCACTACGGCGCATTTTATGTTGCAGAAGCCAAGTACAGAAAGGATCCTTCCCGTTATAAAAGTTTAATTGACGCGCGTGAGCATACGGCTTTATTGCAGGCACTGACACGCAGGGAGGTTGAAGATAAAATCATTATGCGTGTAAAAGAGAAGGTAAATTTAGCACAGGCAAAAGTGAATTTAAAAATCCGCACACTGATCGATCCGGCTTTAATTTTAGCATTTTATAAAGACACCATTATCCCGCTTACCAAAGAAGGTGAGATTGACTATCTTTTTAATCGCCTGCCCAGCCATTAAATCTTTCAGATTTAATGGCTGCTGTGAGTATTAAATGGAGAGCGGGGAATTATCAACTTAGGCATAAAACGGACAGCCGCACGGCGCATCAGAGTGGTTTGGGAAATATTATTTTAAAAATCGTATACTTACCCCCGGTGCTTAATTCCATTTTACCCTTAAGCTGCTTGACCAGCATTTCTACCAGCTGCAGCCCCAGAGAGCTTTCTTTTTTTTTATGAAAATCTTCAGGTAAACCCTTTCCGTTATCACTTATAACAAAGATATAATCACCTGCCTCACTTTGCAGCAAAATTCTAATTATCCCCTCAGCGGATGGGGAAAAGGCATGTTTGATCGCATTTGTAATAAGCTCGTTAAATATCAGACCACAGGGTATGGCTATATCGATATTTAAAAAGATATGCTCCACCTGCAGTTTTATCTTTATTTTAGCATGATCCAGACGGTGTGAATGAATAATATGAAAAATAAAAGACTTAAGATATTCTTTAAAATCAATTTTTTCGATATCTTCGGATTGGTATAATTTCTCATGGATAAGTGCCATGGCTTTTATTCTGCTCTCACACTGTTTAAATATCTGAATGGTCCTGTCATCCGGAATAGAATGTAATTGAAGATTCATGAGGCTGCTTATTATCTGCAGATTATTTTTTACCCGATGGTGTATCTCTCTTAATAGTGTTTCTTTCTCCCGTAAACTTTTCAGCTGCTTTTGCGTCTGCTTTTTTTCGGTTATATCTTCTTGAATCGCGATAAAGTTAGTAATTTCACCGCTGGGATCTCTTACCGACGAAATAGTAACGGACTCCCAGTAAAGTTTGCCGTTCTTTTTTTTATTATATATTTCACCTCTCCATTCACCATCGCGCAGCAAGGCCTTTTGAATATTCTTGTAGAATTCGACGGGATGATAGTTTGATTTCAAAATATTCACTTTTTTGCCGATTATTTCCTGCGGGGAATAGCCCCTTACCCGGATAAACTCAGGATTTATATATTCTATTGTTCCGCTTCTATCCGTAATAATAATAGAGATAGGACTCTGATCCACCACTCCGAACATTTTACGCAAATATTCTTCAGATCTTTTCCTGTTAGAAATATCCCGAATACTACCTACAATACTCAGCAATTTTGAGCCGTAACTCCCTTTCTCACCGGCGTAATACGCTGAAGCGCTGATTTCTCCATAAATGACGCTTGTTTCGACGAATTTATTCTGCCCCTGCTTTTGACTCATGCGCTTAGGCAAGAGCCTTACTTCCAAATTATCTATTTTGAGTTTCCACGATTTAGTTTCGCCTAAAGGAATAAATGACCCTTTAGCGGATTTTTTTTGAGAACTCTGCATATTTATAATAGCTCTATTAACACGATCCACATCGTCGGAGTGAATTATAGCAGTAAAGGGTTTTCCGATCAGTTCCGCAGGCTTATAACCCAACAGCATTACAGATCGGTTTAAGAAGCGGAATATGCCTTTTTCATCGATTTTGTATACTATATCCGGTATGTAGTTAAGGAGATTTTTGAACTGTTTTTCATGCTCCATTAAAGATTTATCAAGTTGAATATTCTGTTCAAATTCATTCACTTTTTTGCTACACAAAATATTTTTTTACATTCTGACTAACTGCGCTCACGCAAAGGAATATATTCCTGTTTCTTTACCACATTCTTGTAGGCCGGTCTCATAATTCTTCCTCCGCTTACCAATTCCTCTATTCTGTGCGCAGCCCATCCGGCAATACGTGCAATAGCAAACAGTGGAGTGTAGAGGTCTCGCGGAATACCCAACATTCTGTACACAAATCCTGAGTAAAAATCCACATTGGCAGACACTATTTTATCGGTATTTTTTTCTTCTTTAAAAATTTCGGGACCATACTTCTCAATAATTTCATAGAGACGGAACTCCTCTTCACAACCTTTTTCTTTACTCAACTCCGCCGCCTTTTGTTTGAGTAGTACCGCACGGGGATCAGAAAGCGTATATACGGCGTGTCCTAATCCATAAATGAGTCCGGTTCTATCATATGTTTCTTTTCTTAAGAGTTTACGCAGGTAATTTTTAATCTCTTCCTCATTAGACCAATCCTTTACATTGTTTTTAACATCGTCCATCATCTCAATCACTTTTATATTAGCCCCGCCGTGTTTCGGACCCTTTAGCGCTCCGACTCCTGCGGCAACAGCCGAATAGATATCGGTTCCGGATGAGGTTACTACGTGAAGCGTAAAGGCAGAGTTGTTGCCTCCACCGTGTTCGGCATGCAGTACTAAACACAAATCTAAAACTTCCGCTTCCAATTCCGAATACCTGCTGTCCGCTCTTATAAGATGAAGTAAATTCTCAGAAGTACTTAAGCCCTTTTGCACTTTATGAATAAACAGACTTTTCCCGTCATGGTAATGCGACTTTGCCTGGTACGCATAGGCGGTCATGGTGGGAAAACGGGCAATCAGCTCCAATCCCTGCCGTAAGTTATTTTTTATACTCAAATCATCCGGATTGGGATCATACGAATAGTACACCAATACGCTGCGAGCCAGCTTATTCATAATATCCTTACTCGGCGCTTTTAAAATCATATTCTCCGTAAATCCCGAAGGAAGTTCTCTGCAATTATCCAATATGACCCGGAATTCAGCCAATTCATCCTGTGTGGGAAGTTTTCCAAAGAGTAAAAGAAAACACGTTTCTTCGAATCCGAAACGCTTTTCGCTTTGGAAACCAGTAACAATATCCTTTACATCAATACCACGATATATAAGACGACCATCCACCGGAACGGTCTCTCCTTCATCGATGATATAACCGTGTACATCCCCGATCGTAGTAAGACCTACCAGCACTCCCGTACCGTCGCTGTTGCGCAATCCGCGTTTTACACTATACCTAAGATAATGATCCACCTGGATTTTATTCATTTCTTCGGCTGCGGCATACATTTTATCGACAAAACTCATTATTGCACTTTCACTTTTTATTTTTTCCATCTAATTTCCTTCTCTATAAGGATTGAATAATTTAACAAAAAATTATATCTATTATACAGTGATTTGACAATTGCTTTAACGTGTATTTCACTATTTATTTATATATTAGCAAAATAAATTGTATCGATTAATAAGGAATGTATATGAACTTTTTTCATTTTTCGTTAACCATATCGATATTTGTCCATATTATCTGTCAGCTTTTTAAATTAATTTATTATTCACTTAAAAACCAGAGATTTAAAATAAGTTATTTTTTTTCACCGGGGGGTATGCCCAGTACACATACGGCATTCACAAGTGCGCTGACCATCTCTTTGGGACTTATTAAAGGATTTAATTCCGCATATTTTGCTATTACCTTTGTCTTTTCAGCGGTTGTGATTTATGATTCGCTGAGGCTAAGAGGAGCCGTACAACTTCATGCCGAGCTGCTCAGCAGATTAATGAAATTGCTGCCCGAAAAAGAGCGAAGTAATATCCCCCAAATGGTCGGACACACATTAAGTGAAATAATCGCGGGAATTATTGTGGCTTTGGTGTTTAGCTTGAGCTTTTTTTATCTTTTTGGTCATTTTTTACTTAAATCAAACTAAGAAAAATGAAGAGTTAAGCGGGTAATTATAATATGAAAACAAAGAACCTGATAAAAGCAGTTTTTATGACGCTCCTTCTCTTAACCGCAATTCCTGTTTCGGGCTGGGCTACCGAAAAGGTATCAGAGACACTTTTATTGCAGCTTTTCACACAAATACCTCAAACAACCGGTAAAAACAGTATAAGCTGGCTGGGTATGGATCTGGAAACGGTTTATAAAGAATTCGGAGTACCGCAGGAAGTATTTTGCTACAGAGCAGATAAAAATGAAGATGATAACGTAGTATTTTATTATAAAAACCACATCTATCTGTTCTGGTTTGAAAATCGCGTCTGGGTTGTACGATTTGATGAGCGTTTTGAGAGTGAGTTTTTAGGTCTTAAGATGGGAATGCCGAGAGAACAGGTTTTGGAAATTTTAGGAAACAAGTTCAAAGAAGCGGATGATTCATTGGTTTTTTATCTGCCCGATCAAGGTTTTCCCGTTCGTTTGAGGCTCTTTTTTAAAGAAAACATGCTCTTCGATGCCTATGTCTATAGAGGAGATTATTAATGAACAAAAGCTTGTTATGTTTGGTATTGACGGAAAATACGCTTGAACAGAATAGAGAACTCATCCAGCGATACAAAAATTATATTGATATCGTTGAATTAAGAGCTGATTTTTTAGCTCAAAATGAGCTGCAATTTATAAAAAAATTCCCCACATTAGTCGATGTGCCTGTTATTCTCACACTGCGCAGAACGGCTGACGGAGGAAAATTTGACGCCGGCGAAGCAGAACGCAGAAACCTGTTAAAGAAAAGCACAGTTAAAGCTTACAGTTATCTGGATTTGGAAACTGATTTTAAAGACAACGAATTCGAAGCTAAAATTAAAAGGTTGGGAATAAAAATTATCCGTTCCTTCCATGATTTCAACGGTGTACCCGGAAATCTTACCAGGCGTATAAAAAATATTGCACGGGAGCAAGGAGAACTGCCCAAAGCGGCGGTAATGCCTAAAAATTCAAAGGATCTCTATAAACTGCTCCGCTGTTATAAAAAACTTACAAATATAGAAAAAATCATAGTGGGTATGGGTGATTACGGACTGCCGACGAGAATTTTAAGCAACTACTTGGGTTCTTTCTTAAGCTACTGCTCCCGAAATCAAAGCCTGGCCGCTCCGGGGAATAAAAATCCGGAAGAAATGGTAAAATTATTCGGCTTTCATAAAATAGATCCTACAACTAAAATATATGGTATAATCGGCAACCCGATCATGCATTCCTTTTCGCCTCTTATCCATAATAAAGGATTTAAAGCTTTAGAATACAATGGAGTATATCTTCCCTTTTTGGTTGATAACGTGAGCCAGTTTTTTAAAACAGCAAAGCTTTTAAATATCCAAGGTCTTTCTGTGACCATTCCATATAAACAAGCCGTTGTACGTTATTTAAACACCAGGCATAAAAATATAAGCAAAATAAAGGCCTGTAATACCATAATCCGCAAAAAGCGCGGTTTTTACGGTGAAAACACGGACGCAGACGGATTCTTAAAGCCCTTGAAGAATTATTTTGGTGATCCGATAAAGCAAAAAATTAAAGCAACCGTTATAGGTGCCGGTGGAGCAGCTCGAGCCGTAGTATATGGATTAAGAGAACATAACGCTCAAGTTTTAATTCTCAACCGCACTCTAAAAAAAGCCAAGAAATTGGCTCGATTTTTCGATTGTGAGTGGGGCGGGCTGGATAAAAACGGAATAGAGCGGATCCGTGATTTTTCAGATCTGATCGTTCAGACCACAAGTGTAGGAATGGATCCTTATGCTGATAAAGATCCCATTGCTCCGTACAGGTTCAAAGGACATGAAATAGTATACGATCTGATTTACAATCCGCCGCTTACTAAAATCCTGGAAAGAGCGCTCGATAAAGGATGTAAAGTTATTAATGGGGAGGAGATGCTGCTTGCTCAAGCTGGAGCCCAGTTTCAACTGTTTACCGGCAGCAATTATATTTTTCCTCACAGTTCGATGTATGATATATTCCGCACCAGGTATTAATAAGCAGTTAATTCAAATTGGCTCTTTCAAAACAATCTTTTTTCATCTATAATTCTGATTCATGTTAAAAAATGAAAGGAGAAGAAGAAAGCATGAACCATAAAAAACTATTTATCCCAGGACCAGTAGAGGTGAGCGAAGATGTGTTAAAAACACTTTCCACACCTATGATCGGTCATAGAAGCTCCGAGTATAGTGAGCTGCAAGAAAACGTAACCAAAAAACTACAACAACTTATGTACACACAAAACCCGATTATTTTATCCGCTTCATCCGGAACAGGTTTGATGGAGATGGCCGTACGCTGTACTACCACAAAAAGAGCGATTGTCTTTTCCATGGGAGTTTTTGGCAACAGATGGATGCAGATCGCGCAGGGTAACGGTGTGCCCGCGGACAAACACGAAGTAGAATGGGGACACAACATTACACCGGAGATAGTGGAGCAGTACCTGTCTACGGGCAATTATGACGTGGCAACCCTCACCCATAACGAAACAACGACAGGTGTTATGAATAATCTCGAAGAGCTGGCACCTGTTTTTAAAAAGTATCCGGACGTTGTATGGTGTACGGATACAGTCTCCTCGCTGGCCGGCGTAAAGATCGAAGTTGATAAGCTGGGAATCGATGTCTGCGTAAGCTCCAGTCAGAAGGCATTAGGGCTTCCCCCCGGATTGAGTCTGGCATCAGTTTCGGATAAAGCACGGAAGAAAGCTGCCCGGATACAAAACCGCGGCTACTATTTCGATATGCTTCTTCTTTTAAAATATATAGAAGAAAGAAAATTTCAGTATCCGTCCACTCCCACTATCCCGCATATGTTTGCACTCGACTACCAGATGGACAAGATTCTCAAAGAAGGCTTGGAGAATAGATTTAAACGCCATGAAACGCTGGCCGGTTTGGTTCAGAACTGGGCCAAAAAGCACTTTAAAATGTATGCCAATGAAAAATATGCCTCCAAAACCGTTACCTGCATTGAGAATACCAAAGGCATCTCTGTAAAAGAATTGAACAGCGAACTGGGCAAACGCGGATTTGTGATCTCCAACGGGTATGGCTCTCTTAAAGAAAAGACATTTAGAATTGCACATATGGCGGATATGCAGGAAAAAGATATTCAAGAGCTGTTATCAGAGATAGACGATATTTTAAAACTTACATAACATCAATAATACAAAATAAGCAGGAGGCATTTTGTTCTCCTGCTTATGGAATAAGAGTCTTTAAAAAGAAGATGCGCAAACCATATCCACACCTCCTGCAAACTCCCGAATGGGGCAAAGCCAAAGTCAAAGCTTTACCCGTCTGGAAGTGGTATCTCTATGTAAAACTATTAGGCGGGACAGAGTATGCACAATGTGAAGCCCTCGGCGATCTCTCACGCATTGAATCGTCCGTACTTATTCTGGAACGCAACTTTGGTATAGGACAGCGAATTCACTACATTCCCAGAGGACCCTATGTGGATTGGCAAAATACGAAAGCGCTTAAAGAGATGCTTAACTTTATACTGTCTTTTGCCGTGAAAAAATCCGTACTCTTTACCCGTTTTGAACCGGACATTACCAAAGAGCTGTTTGATTATAAGCTTGTTACCGCACTGGGCTTTAAACCTGTTCATGATCACATTCAGCCTCAGGACACGGTGAGCATCCCTATTCAACAGAATGATCAAGAACTGTTCGCCATGTTCCATAAAAAGCACAGATATAATATAAAACTTGCTGTAAAAAGAGGGCTAACGGTGAGAACTTCCACCAATCCCGAAGATATAGCCGTATTTTACCGTCTTCTGCAAAAAACAGAACACCGTCATGGCGGAGTTCTCCACATCCATCCCAAGGCTTATTACAGGACGATTATGGGGGAACTGGCTAAAAATGATATTGCCAGGCTTTATATCGTGGAAAAAGAAAAGCGCCCGATATCCGCATCTCTGGTTGCAAGCTATGGCAACGAGGCTATTTATCTGTTTGGTGCTGCGGATTATGAGTTCCGCAGAGATATGCCCAACCATTTAAGGGAATGGCAGAGTATTCAAGATGCCAGGGCTTCCGGCAGAGATTATTTTGATATGTGGGGAGCAACAATGAGGAATGATCCGGACGGAGGCATAAAACGCTATAAGCTTGGCTTTTATAATCAGATAGAGATACTCGCCGGTACCTTTGACTGGTCTCCCCACCCTGTTAAATATAAAATATTCACTTTGCTTAATAAACTGCGCAGAAAGCTAGTATAATCCTCTATTTATTTGAATTTACCACAAAAAAGATTTACATTGTAAGGTGTAGTTAAAAAAGTGTCACATCACTAAAAAGCGGGAGGGGGTATGGCATGAAACCGTTATTGTGGTTTTTTACAGTCCTTTTGTTTTTTTCCCTATTTTCAGGATGTACTACTCGCTCGGAATCCACTGTATACGAAGCTGAAAACATTGAGCAAATAGAGCCTCTTTTACCAAACGGATATAAGATTATAAGTGAAATTCGCTATGATACGGATCAGGATAATCTTGAAGAAATAGTCCTGTTTGGTTTTAAAGACAAAAATATACTGCTCGTAGTATTCGATTTGACTCATAGAGGTCACTGGGAAAAGCATATTCTAACCAACTCATGGCTGCATTTTCTTGATGAAGGCTCAATGCGAGATTTAGTGTGTGTTGTCCGGCACGATTGGATCGGCTGGGGTCCACCCAACTCAGAGCCGTATGAAATATTCTTATGGAATGGTAAAACTTATTCAGAGCCGGACTTTTTTATGTGATGGAGATTTGACATTTTTAGCTCAAGGATCTTCACGGATTTTATTAGATAATCTTTTTATAATCCCGCTGCTACCATATCGCCAATTTCCGAGGTTCCATAACCCATTTTTCCGGCCGACATGCTTTTCATCTTGGCGATTGTGTTAACTGCTGAAACTTCCAAGGCCCTGGCAGCTTTTTCTTCACCAAGTGTCTCCAGCATCATCTGCACAGAGAAAATGGCCGCCATCGGATTAATAACGTTAAGCCCTGTATATTTCGGAGCCGAACCGCCGATAGGTTCAAACATAGATACACCTTCGGGATTAATATTTCCTCCGGCAGCTATGCCCATACCGCCTTGAACCATGGCGCCCAAATCAGTAATGATATCGCCGAACATATTACAGGTAACTATGACGTCGAACCACTCGGGATTTTTTATCATCCACATGGTTGTGGCGTCAACATGAGCATAATCGGTTGTAATATCGGGATAATCTTTTGCCACCTCTTCAAATGTTCTCATCCAGAGATCATGAGCATAGATAAGCACATTGGTTTTGGCGCAGAGCGTGAGTTTTTTTGCTTTATTACGTTTTCGCGTAAATTCAAAAGCATAGCGGATACAGCGCTCAACACCTTTGCGTGTATTTATCATTTCCTGGATTGCCACTTCATCAGGTGTACCCTTTTTAAGGAATCCGCCGGCTCCGAGGTACAGTCCTTCGGTATTTTCCCGTACAATGACAAAATCAATATCTTCCGGCTTTTTATTGGCCAAAGGCGTCTCTACATTCGGGTATAACTTAACAGGACGCAGGTTTATATACTGATCCAGACTGAATCTGAGCTTAAGAAGAATACCTACCTCTAAAATTCCCGGCTTTACTTTGGGATGACCGATTGCACCCAGATATATGGCATTAAATTTCCTTAACTCCTCGATAGCGCTTTCAGGCAGGGTTTCGCCTGTCTCAAGATAATAATCACCGCCAAAGGGGAATTCCTTAAATTTGAACTCTATATTGAATTTTTTAGCAATGGCTTTTAATACCTTTATGCCTTGATTTACAACTTCGGGACCCGTGCCGTCACCAGGAATTACTGCAATGTTATACATTTTTCCTCCTCGCCTTATTTGTATTGGGTAATGAACAGAGATTACTCATTGAGTGCTTTATTGTCAATTGTAAAATATAATTTATTAGTTGAATAATTAGTCATTTTTCTTTAAAATTCTTATAGAATCACATTGCAGTAGACCGCAATTTAGTATTGACATAATTTTTGTAATAATAACAAAAATTACGCC
>CAZEPL010000009.1:41590-60039 GCA_964514135.1 uncultured Spirochaetaceae bacterium
GTAGACCGCAATTTAGTATTGACATAATTTTTGTAATAATAACAAAAATTACGCCAATGATAGTATAAAAAACAAACCAAGAGTGGGTTATGCCGGAAAGCTTTTATAAGATTTATGAGGAAGAATTTCCTGACGGAACTAAGAGTGATATTCTCTTTTTGAATTTAGCTGATATAAAAAGCGACTATAACTACGCCGGATTATGGTATGCATGCGATAAAAACGAAGAGACCTATATTGCTACCGAAGTATATTACAGCCAGGAGACACACGCAAAACGCCCCCAGGAAATTTCTGAAGAAATATCCGAAAACAGTTTCAAACATTCACCGCGCCATGCCATTTCCCTAAAACAAAGCGGAGTATGGATTGCAACGCGCACGGACAAGGGAAGGTACTGCCAGATGAAGGCTTTCTCCACACAAACGGAGAATACCTATATTAACTATAAAGTTATTCGCAACAGAGGCGAAAGCTATGATACGCTTTCCACAGGTATTATTAAAGGAAGCAAGGCCTGTTTTTTTAAATTGGGAATTGAGGATCGAACAGGTGAAATAGATTATAACGATACGATTATGTTCGTGGTTCTTATCAAGGACCTTCCTCCGGAAGATTGGCACTTTAATCCGGCATATTTTGGAGTACAAAAACTGCCGGTTTTAGTACCAGCTTTTTTATTTCCCGCAAGACAGAAATATGCGGATTGGTTGGGACAAAATCCACTGGATAATGTGAATATTTAAAATATTTTAGTTAAAGAGAAGGAGCCATTATGCAAACAGGTATTTTTTTTGTAAAAGTTAAAGGTAATCTTGAGAAAGCATTTAAAGACTTTTTTCCTCATATGTCATCCAATTATATCAAAATGGGAAAATTATTTAAGAAAAATAAAGTATACCCCGTGTTGGCAATCGAAAAGGTAACAGTCTTTAGCAAAGACGGTACGGAAACGGATTCTTCCCGTTTTTTGGTACCTTCCGAAAATAAAAACTTTCTATGGATACAATCAGAGCTGTTTGAATTTGTTGATGTGGATTCGGACCTCAAGCAATCCAAAACTAAAAAAAAGTAGGTTGTCGGAACAGATCTTCTCTTTTCTTAATTTCACTTAGCTCTTTATAGACGGGTGGTATTTCTTCCACAAAACGGCTTACACTACTCTTAGATTTTTTATCAAATACGGATCTTTCCTGCGCGTACGTTATATATACAAGATCTTTGGCTCTGGTAAGGGCTACATAGAACAGTCTTCGCTCCTCTTCCACATCAACTGTCTTACGTATTAAGGGAGTTATCCCCTCTTCTGCCCCGGCTATAATTACCACAGGGAACTCAAGACCCTTAGCCGCATGGAAGGTGAGTAAATTCACCTTTTCCACATTCTTTTCTCCCTGACTCTCAAAAGTACACAGGAAAATCCTCCTTAAAAAACCAGCCAAATCACCGTCAAAAGCGCGAGCCATCTCTAATAATGCCTGACTCTTCACTTTATTTTCCATGGATACATAGACAGGGATTATTTTTTCTAAAATCAGAAAAATTCCCTTATAGATTCCCTGGTATTCAATAGTTACCTCTACAAACTCCAAAAAATCAATAAGCTTTTCAAACTGTTTTATATGGTCGCTTGTTATACTGCGCACGAGTGAACGGTTGGCAAGCATATCTCTGATAGATCCCTGCTCTTGCTGAAAAATCATAGAGAGGGCTCCCAACTCCTGTAAAGATAAATCACTTATAGTCTGCGTCATAATATCACGGAAAGCAATAACATCCTGTTTGTTATGTAACAGGTGAAGGTAGGAGGAGAGCAGAGAATACGGGGGCTGTTCCAATAAAGAATATTCAGATCGTAAAGCAACCGGAATACCCTGCTTTTCAAAAACTGCATAGAGAGTCTTGGCCGTTGCATGAGTTCTTACCAATACTGCTATATCGTTAAATGAATAGTCGCACTGCTCCCGAGGTCCGAGAGCTTGGGTGGAGAGAGAATCTATACCCCCGACAAGGGCCTTTATGGTTTCGGTAATGTACCGCGCTTCCTGGATTTCATGTGCCCTGGGAACCACCATGATTTTCTTACCCTTTCTTCTATGAGCAGTGAGCTTAAGGCCGCTTTTAAAAGAGTTCTCTGCGATAACCGCCCCGGCTGAGTGAATTATTTCAGGTGTTGATCTATAGTTCTCCGACAGCGCAAAGTGTCTGGCTTGAAAATCCTTCTGAAAACGAAAAAATAACTTTAAATCAGATCCGCGAAATCCGTAGATAGCCTGATCCGGATCACCAATTACCAGTATTCCTTTGTCCACACGTATTTTGGTTTTTATTTCAGTCATTTTTGCTCCTATAAGGGCGCAGAGCAATTTATACTGTGTCAGGTTGATATCCTGAAATTCATCCACAGCTATATAGGTAAAACGATCCCGGTAATAGTTAAGAATCTCCGGTTTGTTCTCAAAAATCAGATTTACTTCGCTGATCAATGCGGAAATATCCACTCCGCGTATGGTTTTGAGCTCATTCTGATAGCTAACAGCCTTGTTTTGCGTATCCTCGTCTATTTCCATATCCGAACCGTCCAAATACTTCTCGATCTTTTCGGATAAGGTTTTAACTTCATGTGCAGTAGAATGAGGGTAAAGGTAGCGCAGCAGGGCCCTGCGTCCGGCTGCATCATAAATGCTTTTTACTTGCGGAAAATGACTCTTTATTATATCAAAACAGAATGAATGGAATGTAGACACGGTGATCCTGTCTGCCTCGTCACCTAAAAGATTATGCAGTCGCTGTTTCATTTCCCCAGCAGCTTTATTGGTAAAGGTAATGGCCAGAATATTGTCCGGGCGGCTTAGGTTTTTTTCTATTAAACCGGCAATCCAGCGCATCAGTGTTCTGGTCTTGCCCGTACCGGGGCCTGCGGTAACCAGAGCTGCGCCGCTCCGATAATTAATAACCGCTTCCTGCTCCGAATTAACAGTTTTATCTACAGCCGCCTGCTCAGGTTCCGGCTTTTGAGCCGTGCTGCGCATTGTTTCAAACAAGCTGTCCTGGTGGTACAATTCTTGTACTAAAGCTTCAGGTTTTAGCTTAAAAAGCATTGTTTGTCCGGCCAGCTGCTCCAGTTCATACGCTTTAAAAACCCTGATTATACCGAACTCGCCGTCATAACCCGGCTGCGGATATATTTCACTCCTGCGCACCCTTTTAATTGCTTCTGCCAAAGGTATGCCGCTTTTTTTGGCAATTTCGTCCAAGGGAGCATCCATAAGCAGATTATATTCGTTTCCGAACGACGATATTATGTTCCAATAGGCTTCCATAACGGATTTAGTGGAAGGTCCTTTGCCTAAAACTTCCGCTAATATTTCCGGCAGCGGAATGATGGAAAAATAATCTTTTTGACAGGGCGGTCTGAACACATCCTCCCTATCGGCCAGCTCCAACACCCGGTGCATTACACCTATGGTAAGCGGTTTCCCGCAGACAGGACATGTATTATTTAACTCTATGGTCTGTTTTGGATTTAAAACTACCTTACATTTTCTATGTCCGTCAAAGTGATATTTTCCTTCTTCCGGGAAAAATTCCAATGTACCCAAAAAACCTTCTTTGCTCTGCAGGGCTTTGAACAGAGCATAATAGCTGAGCTCCGTATCGAACAAATTGGCCTCACGCATCAGCTTGCCCGGAGAATGGGCATCGGAATTGGAAACCAGACTGAATCTATCCAGAGCGCTTACCCGCCAGTTCATGGGAGGATCCGAGGAGAGCCCGGTCTCTAAGGCGAAAATGTGTGAACTCATATCCTCAAAGCACTCTTCTATGGTATCAAACCCGGATTTGGAACCGAAAAGAGAGAACCAGGGTGTCCAGACGTGAGCGGGTATAAGATGACAGTCCGGAGAAATATCCAATATTATTTCCAGAAGGTGTTTGGGATCAAGACCGAGAATCGGCCTGCCGTCCGAATTAATATTACCCAATGTAGAGAGTTTGGCATTGATACGCGCCACACAGTCGAGATCCGGAGCAAATATCACACTGTGAACCTTACGGGTTTGACCGTTTTTCTTATATATCGAGCTGATTTCAGCCTGTAAACAAAAACGGAAGGCAATACTATCCGTTTTATAATCAGTTATATGCAAGGCAGATGTATCCTCTTTTAAGGTAAAAAGTCCGCTACCGTCGGGTATTAAGCAGTCCTGCAGTTGGGAATACCAGGCCGGATGGGTGAAATCACCCGTGCCCAGCAGATTAATTCCTTTTATCAATGCCCACTTCTTCAGTTCGTGGAGATTACTGTGTTTGCTTGTGCAACGCGAATAGAGGGAATGGATGTGCAGATCGGCAATATATTTCATTCTTTTAAATTAAACGACGTAGTTCGTCCTTTGCCTGATGTAGCACGGCATTATATCTTTCATCAAACTGAGTTAAGCTCTTCTTTAAAAGGGCATTAAACTCCGGATCGGCAAAGGGGTCCAATTCCACCTCGGTGCCGAGCTGCTGGGCAATGGCTTCGGCCTTTTGCTTAAGCTTGGGCATATACTGAGCCTTTATCTGCTCCTGAATATTTTCTCTATCTTCAGTAAACCTGCTGAAAAACTGGACCAGCTGGGTAAATACGGCAGCTACTTCGTCCGAACCGGGAAGAAGGCCGGCAAAGGCCTGGCTTACCCGTGTATTCCGTTGTGCGGTATAATCGGTCAAAGGAAGAGTGAGGTTGGATAAGAGTGTTTCTACCATACCTTTTTTGGCGAAAGCCTGATAATTTTTAGTGATCTTATTTAAACTGCTGCTTATATTTACCTGTTCCGGATTATCAAGATAAGCGGAAATGATTTTTTTGCCTTGCTCGATATATTCCCGCTCTTTTAATGATTCTCTATCCGCTTTTACGTTTTTTGTTTTTTCCAAGGCAATTTCCCATGCTGATTTTATCTTGTCCATTCGAATCTTCCTCCTTAAACATTTATTATCAAGAGACGATCTCCTGATCGGTGACTACCATGTCCACAGGCACATCGCCTTGATCGAAAGGCAAAGCAGGATAAAGCTGCTCTGAAAAGCAGATCCCCACGAGAGTGCATGCGCGGGCCAAATCCTTTTTTAACCCGTGCAGAAAACGGTCGTAATACCCCTTACCTCTGCCCAGACGGTTTTTTTGTCGGTCAAAGGCCAGCCCGGGAACTATTACTATGCTCAGTTTGGACTTGATGTGCTCATAATTAAACTTTGCTAGTGCAGCGGCAGGTTCCCGGATACCAAACCTGTTACACTCAAAGTCTAAATCCGCATGCTGCAGCAGGTGAAAATCAAGATCTTTTCCGCTGATTCGCGGTGCATATACCATTTTCCCGTCGGCCAAGGCAGATTCAATTATGCGGGCTGTTTGTACTTCGCTGTCTGTGGAAATATAGCTGAGGATAAGCTCTGCCTGTTTATAACAGTCCAGTGCAGCCAGACTGTTATAAATGAGCAAGCTTTTTGCATGCAGTTGATCCGGAGTGAGGTTTTTCAGTATGGTTTTTACCTTTATGCGAAGTTTGGATTTTGACAGGGTGGTAATGGCATTCACTAACTGTTATGTTACCTTTTAAGATATTTTCTAAAGTGTACCATATCCTCCGCCGCTTGTAAATAAAACTCATACCTGATTAAAATCGGTTTCCGCTTGCCTGGCGGCATTAACCTGCCGCGCCTGTTCCACAAACTACTGCAGCGGAACATTGTTAATAAGCTTACCGCTCAGCAGCCTGACACTCACTGTGCGTGATTCCTGTTCTTTGTTGCCCAGAATAATCATGGCTGGAATATACAATCCTTGAGCCCAGCGTATGCGCTTTTGCAGTGTTTCACTGCGGGAAAAAATAAGCTGGACAAACGCCTCAAGCATCAGGCTTTAGTATATGCCGAGCTGCTAAAAATTGCCCTGGCTTATAAGAATGTAACCGCCTTTCTTACCTGGGGTCTGACAGACAAATACTCATGGATTACAAACAGCCCTATTTTCCCCGGGCACGATTTTGCCCTGCTTATCGATAAAAACTATAATAAAAAACCCTCGTATTACGCTTTCCTGGATATGTTAAAGACATATAAATAATAGTAACTCTATTTTTAAAACCGGATGACATCGTAAAATAATCTTACGGCGCGGGGAATTTTCAAAAGCACACTGTAGTCCGGACTCTTTAAAATCCCCGAACACCTTTCGCAATAAAAAAGACAGCTATCTTGTCATGTCAAAGCAGTACTTATAGAAAAAATATAGTGGCTGTATGGCCGCTTATTACGCGCCTGCGCCGTTGGCACTGTTCATCCTTTTTACAGCAAAAGAGATAACTAAAACCGCCCGCTTCCCCGTGTCGCTGCGGGGCAGAGGTTTTAATAAAAGGGGAAGTTGTAGTGTAGACGTTCTTTTTCTTTTTTGGATTGCCGATACTATTAATAATCTTTTTTTTATAGCTATCTTGTAAGGGTTACTTAAATGCACTATATTTTAAATGAAAAGGAGAATTATGAATTTTGCCCGCCAGCGTCTTGAAAACGCTATTTTATATTTTGCCAAAGAGTATAAAAAACGATCAAGAAGACCCCTTCCCCAGACTGGGCTTTATAAGTTCCTATCTTTGCTTGATTTTAAAATGCTCCGGTGTAATGGTAAACCGGCCTTCGACCTTGAATATATTGCAATGGATCATGGGCCAGTCCCTACAGAACTCTACAACAATCGGGAGAGCATAAAGACAAACCTTTTCAGTTTTAAATCACTTAATGAAAAAGAATATATAATTATTCCAAAAGAGAATGCCAAGCCTGATTTGAATTACTTCACGGATGAAGAACTCTCGGAAATGCAGCGGCTTGTTACCGTTTTTTCAAGTCCTGCATACCGCACGATCGGTTTTATGAGCGACGAATCTCATAAAACAATCAAGGCTTGGGTAAAAGCCAGGGATAGGCGCCCGAATTCAATAATGCAATACGCCGACGAATTTGAGGATGTTTTCGAGAAACCCGAGACCGAATTGACCCCAGAGGAAGACCGTTTTTTGACATTCGAGTCATTTAAAAGAATAAAGGCGACTCGGTAATTGTACAGGGTCGGGGATGTTCTAAAGTGGTATAAATTCCCTTGTCCCAAAGACGAGAAATCTGATTTTAAAACCCGTTGGTTTATTTATCTTGGAAATCGAAAAGATGGTACTTCCTATGTTATCATGTGTACAACAACAGCGACTATCCATCACTTTATTCAGAATATGGTAGTGGACGAATAATATTTTTAACCAGACAATCGATATTAAAAAATGGTCAATATTTATATTTCTTGGCTACCCAAGTAGATGAAACAAGTAAAGTTGTAGAATTAAACAGTTATCAGGAATGGCAACCCGCTCTTCTGAGATTATTGATGGCTATAGAACGACAAATACATTCTGTTTCTAAATTCATCACCGATTTTCTTGACGATCCAAGCACTTAACTTATTTTAACTTACCTTGATCATCGAAAAGCTGTTCATAGTTTGGTGCTGAATGATGATACAAGTCCACTGTGATTTTAACGCTTGAATGGCCTAACATCTTTGACACCTGTGCAATTGAAACATTGCGATTGTTTAACAAGTATGAACAAAGCGAATGCCGGAACATGTGCGGGTGTACATGTTTATTGAGTATCTTTTTTGATTGTCGTCTTAGTTCCCTGTAGAATGCGGCATTATTCCAACGCTTATGATTACGAGTTTCAAATTAATATAATTCACCTTTGTAGAACTCAAGGAGCTTGTTATAAAAGTATATTGGAATCGTTAATATGCGCTCTCTGCGACCTTTGCCGAGAATCCTTAGAGAAATATAATTACCATTCTCTGTACAATCCTTGATTTTTAAGCCGGTAGCCTCTGAAATCCGGCAACCAGTATAAAATAAAAATTGTATAAGTAAAGCAATCCTTGTCGTTCAGTTTTTTATTAATTGTTCTCATTCCTCTTGCCTTACTGCTTTATCTGGTTTAATAACGGGTACATGCAGAACTTTTTCTGTTTGTAAGTACGCCCACAGCCAAGGTAGCTGCCAAATATCCTTATCTGTCGCACTTAATCATTGAATTCAGGTATTATTAAGTAAAAAGCGTTAAAGCTTTCTCCACCACAAAGGCCGCTCTTTCTGAGAAATACCTGCCGTCTTCTTCGGTGTATTCTTCTGTGGGAATAAAATCAATGTCACCATAAAAAGACAATTCTCTTTCCTTTCTCAGTCGTTTTGATACTTTTGTTATTTCACCGAGAACTTCTTGAATTTCTTTTGGAAATCTATCTTTATGTTCCACAAGGATACTGCTGACATCATGCCATTTGGGAGGATCAATACCAATTCTGCGCAACATGGCTTTGGTAGCTAATTCCACTATCTCTTGGGCTTCGCGAATAACATCGGAATAATCTTGCTCAGCCAGAAGCACATCGAGGATTTTTAATCGCTTGCGTGCTTTTGTGATATAGCTTAGTGCTAAATCCATATTGGTCATAACTCAAATATCTCCTCTGGTGAATAATCCTCCTTTAATATCCAATACCAGGCAGATCCCTTTGTTATTTTTCTTGCCCTATTTTTTTTAAGTCTTTCTGCTACACTCTGTAAAAAATCCTTAAAAAAATCATTGCAGTCATAAAGAATGATTATATGTTCGGTCATATCCCAAAAAAGCGGACTGCCCATCCTTACTTCCTGCGGGGTTTTAATGATAGGAGAAAATAAGATATCTTTGTGCTTTCGCATAAGATTTTCCTCGACAGTTTCAAATTCAATTATGCGCTTAATGCGGCCTTGGGGTAAATTATCCGCGACAATTAATATATCTATATCCGATTCACATGTAGCTGTATCACGAGCAAATGATCCAAAAATAGCGCAAGCCACCAATCTCCTTTTATAAAATCCCTTTACAGAGCCGATGACATTGGAAAAAATATTTTTAGATTCTTTTATTGTCACATCTCTATAATAAATGAGGCGATCTGAAGGGTCAAGTAATTGCTTTTAAAAATAATCTTACGGTGAGAATATTTCAAAGAGAAAATTCAAATTAATGTGCTTATGATTTAATTTAACAAAGCAACAGCTTAAATACTATTGCTGTAATTTGCTGTAATGGGATTAATAAAAGAGGCGGGAAATCAACTATTCGGGCTGGGCGGATTTGAACCGCCGACCCCGCGCCCCCCAGACGCGTACGCTAACCAACTGCGCTACAGCCCGTAATAGTAATTATCATATGTACCATGCTATATGTGTGTTGTCAATTGGTTTAGTCCTTGCTTTTTAATAGATTCAAGAATTCTGCACGGGTAGAGGAGTCGCTGTGCAGCTCGCCCAACACGGAAGAAGTCGTCATAACCGAATTCTGCTTTTCCACACCGCGCATCATCATACAGAGATGTCTGCACTCCATGACCACGCCCACACCGATAGCGTCCACCGCATCTTTTACAGCACGCGCAATCTGTGATGTAAGGCGTTCCTGTATCTGCAGGCGGCGCGAGAAGAAGTCGGTAATACGCGCCAGCTTGCTTACCCCTATTACGTGTTTGCGCGCCACATAACCGATATGACAGCGTCCGAAAAAGGGCAGCATATGGTGCTCGCAAAGACTATAAACTTCGATATCGCGGGCAATGATCATATTGTTGGCCTCGGATTCAAAGACCGCGTTGTTGATAATCTCATTCATATCCTTACGATAACCGTCGGTTAAGAAAGCCCACGATTTAGCCACCCGCTGCGGTGTAGCCAAGAGGCCTTCGCGGTTGGGATCTTCCCCGATTTCTATAAGCAGCTCTTTAATTAGTTCTGCAACCCGTTTTTCATTCATAACCCGCACCTCTCCTTTACCAGAGTGCTGAATTCTACCATTTTAACAAGTTTGTTACAAGAATTACCCATCTCTACAAGCTCTTTCAGCTTTTGCCTGCCGCCAGGAAGTACAAGTCCGGGTTCCAACTCCAATAATGGAATATACACAAAAGCATAGGCTTGCAACTGCGGATCGGGAATCCGTATCTGCTCCTCAAGTTTTACAAGCTCGCCGTACAAAAGGATATCCAGGTCAATGGGCCGCGGCGCATTTTTATCATCCGTGCGTACCCGGCCTAACTGAGTTTCAATTTTCCTTAAAACATCAAACCTTAATCTGACGGGAGGAATATCGGTAGCTATTTTTAACACACCATTGATAAAATCCGGCTGGTCCGTCCGTCCCGCTGCTTTTGAGCGGTAAAAAAAGGAGCTGTCCAGCAGTTTTACCTGCTGCCCCAGCAATTGCACTGCCTTAAGAATATTATCTTCCGGATTAATATTGGCGCCCACCCCAATAAACACCGTACTGGACATGACAGCTTTAAGACCTTTCACGTGTGATGGCTATACCCACAGTACGGGCAAAGCGCAGTGCTCCGGGTTTCTCAATTTCCACATCAACCTTCTGTACTCTGGGATATTGGAGACACAGTTCGGCAATACATTCAGCAAGCTTTTCAACCAGATAATAAGAAGAGCCTTCTACCAACTTAATCACTTTTTTCTTTAATGCCGCGTAATCAATAGTATCGTCGATATTATCGCTCATACCGGGTTTGCTTAGATCCCCGTACAGGTTTAAATGGATGAGCACATCCTGCTTTTTCTCCCGCTCATCCGGTTTAATACCCACAATACAACGTAAAAGCAGATCTTTGATAAAGATCTTATCTAAATCCTTTTGTTCAGCAGCCATAGGTATTTCCTTTCATATGGTATCCTCCGTCCACAAAAAGTACCTGCCCTGTAATAAAACTGCTTCGAATAAGAAACAGCACGGCAGCGGCGATATCATCTTCATTTCCATACGCGTGTAATGGATTGTGCTCAGCATGGTTTTTCAGATAGCTCGCATCCTCTCCCTCCGGCGGCAGAATAAGTCCCGGGGCGACCGCGTTTACCCTGACCAGAGGAGCATACTCCAGAGCCAGCATGCGGGTGAGAGTAAAAAGCATCCGCTTGCTGATATGATACGCCGCATGACTGGCATGGTATTCCACAATATGGGTGTCCAGAAAGTTAATAATTACGCCTTGCTTTCCCTGCTCTGCAAACTTTCGCGAAAGCAGCAAAGGTGCCACCGCGTTTACCTGAATATTATCATAGAGCTCCTGTTCCGTGAAATCAGCCAGGCTTTGCCGGGGAAAGATAGAAGCGTTGTTGATGAGGATATCTATGTGTCCTGCGGCAGCCGCGGCCTGTGAAAAAAGCAGGTCACACTCAGAACTCTTATTCAAATCTGCCTGCAGCGTCCATACTTCTACCCCCAAGCTCTGAATCTGCTTCTTGACATCTTGGGCAGCCTGGGCAGAGGAGTTGTGGTGGATAATAATGTGAGCACCGGCCTGCGCCAGTGCCAGGGCAGCTGCTTTCCCCAGACGCTTTGCGGCACCGGTAACCAGTGCCACCTTGCCCTGTAAAGAATATTTATCTGCCATATATACTCGCCTGATATTATTCCATATATTGAGTGATTGTGCAAAGAAAATTTGTATATTAACTTTTCATGCATTATAATTTTAACTGCAGTGGGGGCCTGCTTATGAGAAAAATCGTTATTATCGTGTCAATAATTCTATTACTGGCAACGGCTTATGCTCACGCCCAATTCCGGGTAGTAACAGCTCCGGTGAGTATCAGCAGAAATAGATAATCAAAAACTTAAAGCAATCGTCTCAAAATTCGGATCGTCTTCTAAACTTCCGTCCCTTGCCCTGAAATAGATTTCCAAAGTTAATGTGGCCGGCTGAAAAATGATGCACTGCTGAGTTGAAGTATTATATAAATCCCCTGTTGACATGGAGTCGGGAAGATCATCAACGCCGTCATATGAAATAACATCCTTTAATTCGGCTACTGTTACATCAGAATCACTTGCATAGGCATCTGATAACTCATCGACGATTGATGACCAACGCGTAGTGTTACTATTAGGTGCTCCCGTCTAACACAAATGAATTCACAGCGCCGATAGAAAAATCAATGGCCGGGGGCCAGGCTTCTACACTCGCATTCAGCATTGAATCGTATACCCGAACACTTCCGTCATTTATAGTATCGCTCACATCGTTTTCCACAACCTTGCTCACGGTTGCATCAGATAAAAACACAAGATGACTGAATGTGTATTTCCTTGACACATCTTTTAAGTAATCTGCAACATCATCCAGCGTTGAGTAGTTTTCCAGCACATAACGGATATCAAAGGGATACGACCTTTTGTCCGTTGAATCATAACCTACCAGTGGGGACAAAAGAATACCGGCAAAAACACCGTTATCATTAAGAGCCGTAATGGCGCCCATAAAACCCAGGTAGCCGATTAAGCATACCGACTGTGAACCGTTTTTAATAATAACAACAGCCTGCAGTTGCGCAAATTCATGACCTAAGCCGTCAGACCAATCAAGATTTCTGCCGGTAATGGTAGAGCCGGTTGCCGATAATCCTCCAAATACAGAAACAGCCGAACATTGCGAATAATCAATGATATCTGGGATAAGATTAATAAGATACAATTCATCTTTGGATACTTTATTGTCGCCCATAATATTATCCGCTGTATTTGACAGCATGGAATAAAAACCTTCCAGTTCATCTCTGTAATCCTGTGGAATTTGCGGCTTAATATCATTTACTCGGTTTAAAAGCTCATTATAATTAAACCCACCAAAATTAACTATTTCCCAGATATATGAAGCCACGATTGCCTCCCAACCCGGAACCGCCTGCAGCGTCTTTCTGGCATAATCCTGGCCTATATCATAATGGCTTCTACCTATAGCATCAATAACCACACGATAATGGGTGGTCATATCGGTAATGGTAACTATATCTTTGGATTTTCCGCCCGGCGACGGGCAAGAGTACAATAAAAGGAGCACGGCTGCAATCGCCGCAGAAAAAATAAGTTTCTTTATCATGCGTCCTCCTTTTTCGCATTGAAATACTTTTCAGAATACTTTGTCAAGATTACTAAGGGGAATAAAAAAATAGGAACAAGTGTCTTAATACACGCTGTCAGGACATATTCAGCGCCCTTACCGACCTTCTTTCAATAAGCCTGGGTTTAATAACAAGATTAGTTTTTACCTGTGTATCGAAATTTTCGATTTCATCGAGTAAGATGTCCGCTGCCCATTTGCCTAAATTATACTTGGGATGCTCCAGCGTGGTCAAAGGGACTTCCGTAGTGGAGGAAATATTGATGTTGTCAAATCCGATAACCGAAATATCATCGGGTATTTTAAGGCCCGCTTCCTTTATGGCTGTGTAGCTCTGCAGTGCTCCCTCATCATTAAAGAAAATAATGGCAGTCGGCCTTTGACCTTTAAGTTCTAATAATTCCTTGGTAAACTTATATCCCACAACATCCGCTTCGTCTTTGTCTACATAAGCTTTCACCAGATTTTTATCAACCGGAATCTTGTATTTTTTTAAGGCTTTACAGTAACCCTGGTCTCTTCTGATGCCGCACATGTTATCCGATTTATACACATGAGCAATCCTTTTATGGCCCTTTTTTATTGCGTATTCCGCGGCCATGAACCCGCCCAACTCATCGTCAATAATTATGGAAGAAACATCCAAATCAGCAATCGTACTCTCGACAAACATATAGGGAATGGTCAACTTCTTAAGTCTTTTATATATTTCGCTTTGTGCTGTGACATAAGCGCTGTTGGATGGTTCAATGATCAGGCCGTCGATGTTTTTTGCCAGCATGCGCTCCAATATTTGAATTTCTTTGGCATTATCTACATTGGTATCACCGATTATCACACTATAATGCCTGTCGTGAGCCACATTTTCTATGCCCCTTACCACATAGGGGAAAATCGAATAGGTCACACAGTGTAAAATAACCCCGATCATTGAGCTTCTGCTCAGATTATTGCTTTTAATCCCGGCGAAAAAAGTTCCCTGCCCCTGCTTTTTATACAACAGTCCGGTACTCACCAATTTATCAAGAGCCAGACGTACTGTGTTGCGGCTTACGGAGTACTCATTTATCAGTTCGGTTTCCGACGGCAGCTTATCGTCTTTTTTAAAATGCCCCTGTTTTATGAGGTTCATGATGATATTTATAAGCTGCTGGTATTTGGGATTTATATCCTGATCGTTAATTTTTTTCTTTTTCATATATTATGACCCGATTACTTCTGCTTTATTCCTATCATATCGAAACAGAAAAGTAAATATAAGTGGATACTGCTTGTACCAATAACTTATGATGGTGTGCGCGGCACTTGGGTTAAGATAAAAACCAAAAGCGGTGAGATCGGCTGGTGTTTTGATGCTTATTTCAAGAAATGGTAAGCAGCTGTAATCTATATTATTCATTTGTCTTGAAATTGGCAATGATCTCATCAAGGATCTCAATGTTTTGTGTATTATCTTTACACAAATCAGAAAGCAGCGAGATTGATTTTGATATCTGATTGATTTCGTTTGTTGTCGTTATAATTGCACCTTTATTATCATTTGTTAAGGTTAAAACGTTCTTAATTGATTCTTCAATACTTGCAGTACGGCTATTCATCTCTTGTGACGAGCTTTTTACTTCTTCTGTTATCGTAACCAAATTACCAAGTGCATTGGTTATTTGACCTGAACCGGCGGTTAATTCCTTCATACCGCTCCTCATTTCGTTCATACTGTTCGATACATCGACAATACCCTTTATAATTTCATTTATTTTTATACAGGTTTGTCTGGTAATTTCTGAGGTTGCTCCGATTTTATCGATTATCGTTTTGAGCGAACTCGAAATATCGGTCGCGTTACTCGCGGTTGTTTCCGCAAGTTTTCTAATCTCGTCGGCTACTACCAGAAATCCCTTGCCGTAATCACCCGCGTGCGCCGCTTCAATTGCCGCGTTCATGGACAACAAATTGGTCTGCCTGGCCAGATCATTAATAATATCGATCATTTCAATTATAACCGTAGCCGAGCTCGAAATGCCCTCTATTGAATTTGTCATATTTTCCATATCGCTTTCGCCGTCTTCACCGAGCTTTACCAGCTTATCTGCCAGATCTTTTTTTTCTTCCGCAATTTTGGCGATATTGATTATCGAAGCAATCATCTCTCCAATGGATGCGGTTGATTCATTTACACTGGATGACTGTTCTTCAATTAAAATAACAACTCTTTCAATAAATTTATTAATGTCCGATATTGAGCTGCTTGAATTCCCCATTTCATTCGTCAACCTGTTTGTTCTATCTAATATCGAGTTCATTGTTTGCGAAATATGCTCTATTGCCGCTGACACTTGATTTGAACCGTCAGCGAGGTTTACGCCGATACTTTTGGTCTTATTTCCTATGTTCTTTAATTTATCAACTACAGTGCGGAGGTATTGGATAAAATTATTAAAATACCTTCCCAAGGTTCCTATCTCATCCTTTTTCATAATCTGGAGTTCTTTTGTCAAATCACCCTGACCTTCGGATATCTCTTTTACTTTTAATGAAAGGTTTTTTAAAGGCGATAAAATAACGCTATTCAATATAAAAGATATGCATACGATCGAAGTAATGAGAATTACTAAAAAAATTATTGAAATTATGAGCAGGAAGTTATTTCTTTGCACATACATTTCCGCTTCTTTGATATAAAAACAGATTATCCAATTCCAAAAATCATATTTAAGAAATTTACAGAAATAAGCATCTTTATTTAAAATAAACTTTATCTCACCCTGTCTTCTTTTGTCGTTTATTATGGTTTCAGCAAAATCACAATCCACGATCTCTTCCTTTTGCATATTTTCAAAATACACAACCTCTTTATTCGTGGTAAAAACACATATTTTCCCGCTATCTCCAAATCCGATATTCTTTAATTTCCTAATGATATTAGCTTGAGCCTCTTGAAGATGCTTTTCGGAAGAAATAAGTCCGGAATAATATAATTCCATGCAGGCATCGTTAACTACGGTATATGCTTTTTCCAGGATAATGCCGAAGATACTGGAATTCAATTGATAAATTATGTCGTTCATTATTAGCGTTGCGATCGCTAAAATCAGCAAGAGCATAAAAACCAGTATTAAGATGGTGAAGAGATTTATTTTCCCACTCAGCTTCATAAATAAATCTCCTTTCAATTTATTTCAAAATCTTTTTTACATCATCCACAAAACAATCGATGCTCTGTTTTGTGGTAGCCCAGGAACACATTAACCTGGCACTGCCCACTCCGATAAAGGTATAGAAACGCCAGCCTGAATCCCGTAGTTTTAAAAGCACTGAATCAGACATATCTGCGAAAACTGCATTAGCCTCTACGGGAAACTTTATCTTTACTCCTTCAATTTTAGACAGCTCTGTGCTTAAATAACGGGCCATTTCATTGGCATGCGCGGCATTTTTTTTCCATACCTCATGCGTTAAGAGGCCAAGCCAGGGAGTAGACAGATACCTCATTTTAGAAGCCAGCTGTCCGGCCTGTTTACAGCGGTAGGCAAAATCTTCTGCCATATCCTTATTAAAAAAAATAACAGCTTCTCCCACCGCCAGACCGTTTTTAACTCCGCCCAAGCACAGCACATCAATTCCGGCTTTCCAGGTGAGCTCTGCCGGCGATTTATGCAGATAAACCAAGGCGTTGGCAAAACGGGCACCGTCCATATGAAGTTTAAGGTTATAGTTGTCGGCAATATCTTTGAGAGCCTGAATCTCATCTACCGTATACACGGTTCCCAGTTCAGTGGCCTGAGTCAGACTGATAACTTTTGGTTTGGGATAGTGTATATCCGTACGTCTGGTGATTATTTTTTCAACCTCTTGTACATCCAGTTTTCCGTAAGCGCCCTTGGCCAATAAGATTTTGGAGCCGTTGGAAGCAAATTCCGGTGCCCCGCACTCATTGGTTTCAATGTGAGCGGTTTCGTGACAGATTATGCTGTGGTATGATTGGCAGAGTGAGGCCAGGGCAAGCGCATTGGCGGCGGTTCCGTTGAATACAAAAAAGACTTCGCAGTCAATTTCAAATACGGCTCGAAAAAGGTCGCACACTTTTTGTGTATATGAATCCTCACCATAAGCCAATGAATAATCACGATTGGCCTCTGTCATGCTCTGCAAAGCCTGCGGACAGATCCCGGAGTAATTATCACTGGCAAATTGTATTTTATTGATTTTCATTAATATTATTATTTACAATTCTCATGCAATGTCAATTCAAATCCTGAATAATTACTATCGTTCCTATACCGCCGCCAGGATTATGCTTTATAAAATTATAGAGCTCAATTACTGTATTTTCATAAGTATAAATTCTGGAATTTGTTGGTACTGATGAATCTTTCTTAGTAAATAGAACACTAATAAAAATAAAAGAGATTATAAAGACCAAAACAGGAAAAAAATACTGTTTACCTTGTTTTAAAGATTTATACATGAAAATAACCTCTATTTTATAGAATTAGTGCATAGAGCAAAATCTTTGCAACAGTATACCAATTAATTTTTCTGGTAATAATCATTATTCCTGCTAATATGACAAACACACCTATTGAACCAATAAGCAGGGCATAATCTTCTGAGTTAATAATGAAATATAGAAAGATGTATAACATGGTTAAAATTCCTGTTATTATTAGCCCTCTTTTGTAAGTATGCAGCACAGAGAGAGAATAAAAGCTGAGTACACCTGTGGTACTGACACTCGAAATGAGATAGGCTAAGTCAAAACCAATATGTTCAGAAAAAGATAAAAGCAGCAGGTAAAAAACACAGTTTGATAGACCTACCAAAAAATATTGAAAGGGGTGAACTTTCATCTTAGCAAATATTTTAAATAAAAAGAAAGCGATAAAGGGAATTAATAAAAATAGAAAACTATATTTCATAGAGCGTGTTGATTTAAGATAAGTATCTGCAGGTGTCATAAGATCCACACCAAATTGTGAGTCTATTAGGTTCCTTGTAATACTTGAGTTAGCATTTTGTTTCTGCAGCCATTGTTGTGGATAGTCGCGGCTCAAAGAAAGCACATACCACTCGGCATCAAATTTGCCTTCATCTATGGCATATGTTTTTGGTAAAAAAGCTCCTTTAAAACTCGGGCTAGGCCATTCTGCCCTAAGATTAACTGTGGTTTCTTGTCCAAGAGGCAAAAAGGAAAGTGATTTTCCCCCTTTAATTTTTAAGTCCACCTTAAAATCTATTTGTTTGAGGAAATTGCAAAACTCAAAATATATTAAGTTAGTAAAATACTTATTCTCTATACCATAATAAGTTAGCAATTTCCATTTTAGGAGCTTCTTGCAAAAATGTTATTTTTGCAAGAAGCTCACTAATATACCTTTATTTTTTTCTGCACTGTGCGAGCAGCGCCCAACCTTGTATG
>CAZEPL010000010.1:0-42934 GCA_964514135.1 uncultured Spirochaetaceae bacterium
CTGATAAAATCCATCGAAGGCAAAATCGGTGAGCCGCGGCAGCGTCCGCCGTATCCGATTGAAAAGGGTCTTTTCGGCTATCCCACCTGCATTAATAATGTTGAGACGTTGGCAAACATTCCGTTTATTATTACAAAAGGTGCAGATGAGTATCTTAAAATCGGCACGGAAAACAATACCGGAACAAAGATATTTTCTCTGGTTGGTAAGATAAAAAATACCGGGCTTGTTGAGGTACCCCTAGGTACCCCGATAAGCAAGGTAGTGTATGAAATCGGCGGCGGTCCTATTGGCAAAGCCAAGATTAAGGCCATTCAGACAGGAGGGCCTTCAGGCGGATGCATTCCCGCTTTCATGTTCGATTTACCTATTGACTACGACAGTCTTGCGAGTGTGGGCTCGATTATGGGATCGGGCGGTATGATTGTTATGGATGAGAACACCTGTATGGTAGATGTAGCCAAATATTTCATGAGTTTCTTAAAGGATGAATCCTGCGGCAAGTGTTTTAGCTGCCGCAAAGGCACACAGCGCATGTATGAGATACTTGATGATATCACAAACGGCAGGGGAACTCTCGCGCATATCCAATTACTCGAAGAGCTTGCCCATGTGGTAAAGGATACAACAATGTGCGGTTTGGGTCAGACAGCGTCTAATCCGGTGTTAAGCACGCTGCGTTATTTTCGTCATGAGTATGAAGAACATGTTGTTGATAAAAAGTGCAGTTCGTTTGTGTGCAAAAATCTTGTGGGTGCTGCCTGCCAGGCGGCATGTCCGCTTGATACCGAAGCCTGGCGCTATATTGCTCTTATCGAAAAGGGTGAGTACGAAGAAGCTTATAAGATTGTAAGAGAGGTAAATCCTTTTCCCTCCGTATGTGCCCGGGCCTGCGACCGCAAATGCGAACATAAGTGTAATCTGGGAATGAGCGGAGGAGAAGCAATCGCTATCCGCGCTTTGAAAAGATTTGTGGTTGACCGTGTTGATCCCTCGGTCTACAAGCCGGTTATAACAGCAAGAAACGGTAAAGATATACTCAAGGTAGCAGTCATAGGCGCCGGTCCTGCAGGACTTTCTGCGGCTCATTATCTTTCTCTTTCCGGTTACAAAGTAACTGTTTTTGAGGCTGAAAAAGAGCCGGGCGGCATGCTGGTAAGTTCTCTTCCGGCTTATCGCTTACCTCAGCAGGTTGTACGAAAAGAAATACAGTCGCTCCTGAATCAGAATATCACACTCAAATGCGAATCCGTATTGGGCCGTGATATAAGCATAGACGAGCTATTAAATGATGGTTTTAAAGCAATCTTCCTCGCGATTGGTGCACATTTAAGCTGGCCGCTGGATCTGGAAGGAGAAGATGTGGCAGGAGTTTATCCATCCATAGAATTTCTAAAGGCCTTTAATTTACGGGGCGAGGAGTGGGCACGCGGTCATGTGGGTATTATCGGCGGCGGCAACTCTGCGGTTGACGCTGCAAGGGTGGCTCTTCGTCAAAAACATGTTAAAAGCGTCACGCTTTTTTATCGCAGAACCCGAGGAGAGATGCCTGCCTATGAAGAAGAAGTCGAAGCCGCACTGGAGGAAGGAGTGACAATCGAAACATTGGTCTCGCCGGTAAAAATTCATGTCAGGCAGGAGGAAATCGAAGCGGCTCTGAGAGAGGGAGTGGAACTTGAAACACTGGTTTCTCCTATAAAAATATACTCCGAGGAAGGCAGGTTGATTGGCATCGAGTGCATCAGAAATAAGCTGGGTGAGATTGACGCAAGTGGTCGGCGGAAGCCCGTACCTGTACCGGGAACGGAGTTTCGAGTGTCATTGGATACATTGATTGTGGCGATTGGCGAGCGGCCCCGGAGTGAATGCCTTGCCTCAATGGGCATTGAAGTCGATAAGAACGGCAGGGTTCATGTGGATAGAGCAACGCTGCTTACAAATAGAGCCGGCGTTTTTGCTGGTGGAGATTTGGTTACCGGACCTAACACTGTGGTTGACGCAATTGCAGTAGGAAAGAAATTGGCACGGATTATTGATCGGTTTCTGCATAACGAAGAACTTAAGGAACCGCCCACTATATCATTACCACAATTATTTATAGAACCTGCCGGGATGAGCGATGAAGAACTCGAGAAAGCGCTAAGAGTGATTCCTCCAACTCTTCCGGTTGAAAAAAGAAAGAAGAACTTTGAGGAAGTTGAAAAAACCATATCTGTTGAAGAAGCAAGACTGGAGGCTCGAAGATGCCTGCGCTGTGATTTAGAGTTTACACAAACAGCAACTTTACAAAATGAAAAAATAGGAGAGAAAAAGGTATGATCACTCTTAGCATAAATGGCCTGGATGTTTCGGTTGAAAAGGGCACGACGCTTCTGGAAGCCGCGCGATTTCTGGGATTTCCCATTCCCACACTCTGCCATAAAGACGGGCTTTCGCCTCTGGGCGCATGCCGTCTTTGTGTGGTAGAGATTGGCGAGGGCACAAAAGCCAGGCTTGTTTCCTCTTGTACTTATACGGCCGAGCAGGGCCTTAAGGTACGCACTGCCTCGGAACGTGTGATCAGGGCCAGAAAGATGATACTTGAGTTATTACTTGCTTCCTGCCCGCAGTCAAAGGTTATTCAGGATCTGGCCTCAGCCCATAATATCAGACAACAGCGCTTTAAGCAGGAGCACGAAGACTGCATACTCTGCGGACTGTGTGTGAGGATATGCGAAGAGCAGATGATGGCCAAAGCCATCGGTTTTCGCGGAAGGGGTGAGAAGCGCAGTATCGGCACACCATTCGATGTTCAATCCGATGTGTGCCGCTTTTGCGGAGCCTGTATGTATGTGTGCCCGGCCTGCCAGCTGCGCTGCACATATATGGAAAAAGACGCGGCGGTCTGCGGCGGCTGCGCCAACCTGAGTCCGCCCTGTTTAGAAAAAGAGCAGTTTAAAGATATGATGTGTTATATGGCACCCTGTGTTGCCTGTGAAATAAATAAGGAATGAAAGGCTACATGTAGCTATTTCAGTAAGGAGAAAGGAGAGGATAAGAATGTCTTATTCAAGAATAAACGCATCGGCGGCAACTCTTACCAAGAATAGAACCGAGGATTCTGTTATTCCCACATCGGGTATGTGCGTAACCTGTGTGGACGGCTGCATCGGCATGTGTGAAATCGGCAAGTCGGCCTACCGCGGTCATGAGGTAATCTACCCCCAGCCCTTTGGTGTTATTACCACGGCGGGCGAAAAAAAGTATCCCATCGATTATTCACACTTTAATATTATGGGTACCGCGGTGGGGGCGCACGGCATTGAAGCCGACAGCGATAAAGCTATTTTTCCCGCGGTGAATCTGGAAGTGAGTATCGGCCATGACAAAGGACTTAAATTTAAATATCCGTGGCTTATTTCCGGCATCGGCTCGACCAATATCGCCAAAAACAACTGGGAAGGTCTGGCAATCGGTTCTGCACTGGCCGGAACCGCCCTTACCATAGGTGAAAATGTAGTTGGCATGGATTCAGAGGCCGTGATTAATAACGGCAGGGCAGCAGATACCGTCGACCTGAAACGCCGGGTTAAATTATACAAGGATTATCAGCGTGACGGCTACGGTGCCATTATTGTACAGGCCAATATCGAGGATACCCTTTTGGGCGTGCAGGAGTACGCCATTGAAAAATTAGGGGTGGAAGCGGTTGAACTCAAATGGGGACAGGGAGCTAAGGATATAGGCGGTGAAGTAAAAATAAGGGATCTAAAGAAAGCACAGCTGCTGTATAAACGCGGCTATATAGTCTTGCCCGATCCTACCGATCCGAATGTTATTGAAGCCTTTGAACGCGGTAGTTTTAAAGAGTTTGAGCGTCATTCACGTGTGGGTATGGTTTCTGAAGAATCCTTTGCCAAAAGAGTAGCAGAGCTTCGCAAAGCGGGTGCCAAATATATATTCCTAAAAACAGGAGCCTATCGTCCCGCTGACTTGGCACGTGCCGTATTATTTTCCTCCAAATATAACATCGATCTGCTTACGGTTGACGGCGCGGGTGGCGGTACGGGGATGAGCCCCTGGCGTATGATGAACGAATGGGGAGTGCCTCCCGTAGAGCTGCACACGCTTTTGTATCAGTTTACAAAGCGGCTGGCGGACAGAGGGAAGTATGTACCCGCCCTGGCTGTAGGAGGGGGATTTATTTTTGAAGACCAGATATTTAAAGGTCTGGCCATGGGAGCGCCTTTCGTCAAGCTTATCGGTATGGCCCGCGCGCCTATTGCAGCGGCTATGGTGGGAAAAACAATTGGAAAAACTATTAATGAGCAACAGATACCTGTATACATCGAGCGCTTCGGCAGAACAAAAGATGAAATATTTGTAACGGCCACTCAGCTGCGCAAAGAACTTGGCAATAATGAATACGAACAGCTGCCGACAGGGGCTATCGGGCTGTATACCTATTATGAAAGATTGGCGCAGGGATTACGTCAGTTTATGGCTGGCAGTAGAAAATTCGCTTTACAGTATATTTCGCGAGATGATCTGGCCACACTTACACCCGAAGCTTCACGCATAAGCGGCATTCAATACATTATGGACGCGGACAAATCCGAGGTTGATGAGATTCTTAAGTAATGGATTTTAATAAAAATATGCTTGACTAATTGATATTATCTGTTTTTATTATATGCATATTTAAAATGATGAATCATAGAAAGCAGCGCGAACAGTCAAAGTCCCCTTTTGCGTCTATAATTGCAGGTATCTTATTTTCCTGTGCTTTTGGTGCGGCTTGGTTTTTTACCGGTATGCGCAGCTGGTTTTTTATCTTTCCGTTAGTTTTTGTAGGTATAATGCCCATAATCAATGGTATTACCATGCTTTCACGGAAAAAAAAATACGATGAACTAAGCCATAGTAATGGCAAATTAAATATCGAAAAACAGATTCTGCTTGTGGCCAAACAGAATAAAGGCAAAGTAACTCCCGCGCTGGTAGCGCTGAACAGCGATCTGCCGCTGGAGCAGGTGGAAAAAACACTGTCCGATATGGCTAAAAAGGGATATGTGGAAATGCATGTGACGAGGGGCGGCCGTATTGAATATATATTCCATGATTTTGCAGATCAGGATGACCTTTTAATTGAATAAGAGACCCACGGTAAATAACATCACAGTGCTGATAATATCAACTAAACTCTTGTCCTTTGCCTGTTTTTAAGTTATATTATCACCGACACTGTGGATAAAATCTGCACATTGCGTTAAACCGCAATGATAGTATAAGGAGTCTTTACATGCCGACATATGAGTATGAATGTACAGTATGTGCTCATCAGTTTGAAGCTTTTCAAAAAATGTCCGACGCGCCTCTTTCTACCTGCCCACAATGTGGTAAAAAGGTAAAACGGCTTATCAGTTCCGGTCTGGGTATTATTTTTAAAGGGAGCGGATTTTATACCACGGATAATAAAAAATCTTCCGCAGCAGCCAGCTCTCCTGTGGAGTCTAAGCAGAATACAACAAAAAGTGACAAGGAAAATAAATCGGCTCAAAAAAAAACAACACAGCAAAGTCTTAAGACAAGCGCTTAAATTAGATAGTAAATTGTTAAATAAAAATTGTGGTTAATTAAAACTCCCTGCTTTCGATCTTTACACCTGTTTTTTCCAAAATGTCCTCCAAAGCTAAACCATTAAACTCTTCTGTCAGTCTTACAACATGAGGACGGGTGAGCGGGTGCTTGGGAGCAAAAAGGGTACAGCAATCAGGATACGGCTGAATCGAGAGCTCATAGCTCCCATACTGTTTAGCCAGATCGATTATTTCCTCTTTGTCCATACCGATCAGCGGCCTAAACACAGGCAGACTGGAAAAGCTTCCGGTAAAATGCAGGCTTTTAGGGGTTTGGCTGGCTACCTGGCCCAGGCTTTCGCCGGTAACTAAACAGAGTGCATTATAACGAGGTGCCAAGCTACTGGCGATCCTCATCATAGCGGCTCTGGAAAACAGGGTGAGCGCTTTTTCAGAGCCACGTTCCTTGATGGCAAGCTGTGCCTCCGTAAAATCTACAATGTGGAGTCTCAAACCCGGAATATATGCGGCCAGAATCCGAGAGAGATCTTCTACCTTCAGTAAAACTTCACGTGAGGTAAAGGGGTGAGTATGAAAATAGACTGCGTCCAGAGTTAAACCCCTTTTGGCCATCAGAAAACCCGCTACGGGTGAGTCTATGCCGCCTGAAAGCAGGAGCAGTCCCTTGCCATTGCTGCCCGCGGGAAGACCTTTTTTAGCGCCGGATGTGGGACCGTAGATATAAGCATATTCTCTAATTTCTATGGTAATGATCCAGTCGGGGCGTGCAACATCCACCTCCAAATCTTTGTAATGGGAGCGCAGCAGATCTCCGACTTTACATGCTATTTGATATGAAGTATAGGCAAAACCCTTATCGGTTCTTCTGGCTTCTATTTTAAATCTGGTACCCTTTCCGGCATCCAGCAGCTGTTTAACAATCAACAAAGCCGCCTTCCCAATGCCGGATATATCTTTATTGGTTCGTAGTGCTTTGCAGAAACTTACAATACCGAACACTTTTTTTAAGGCCTGGTTTATTTGTTGATCATACTGCTCGTCGGCCTCCAGATAAAATCTGCCCACCCGCCGCAGCAAAGAAAAAGGAATACGCGCAAGTTGTTGTTTTATATTTAAGGATAGCCTTTGTTCAAAGAATTCTCTGTTCTTTCCTTTTAAAGAGATTTCGCCGTACTTTATAAGAAAAAGCTGTTTCATATGAGTTGTTCCCCTTAGTCTCTGTTTGTCTGCTGCTGCAGTTTAAAAAGCTTGGTTTTAGCGGCTGCGAGGAAAGAGGAAAGGTCTGAGCGAGTAGTCTCAGGCCCTGTTGATATGCGAATAGCGCTCGCTGCCAGGGATGCAGGGACACCCATGCTCTCAAGAACTCTGGTGCGCTCTTTTTTATGAGAGTGGCAGGCCGATCCCGTAGAAACAAAGATGCTGTGCTCATTTAACACTCTCACCACAATTTCACCCGCAAGAGGAGGAAAAGCCACAGGAATAATGTAGGGCGAGTAATGTGCGGTTTCACTATCAGCTTTTTTTTCAGGAAGTATTACTATATGAGGTGATTTCTTTATCTCAGCCATTAAAAAACTCATCAGTCCGCCGGCAGTATCAAGATTTTTTTGCAGTGAGCGTTGTTTTATTTCGACTAATTTGGCAAAACTGTAAATACCTGCCGCATTTTCAGTACCCGGCCGCTTGCTCATTTCCTGAGCGCCGCCTCTATAAAAAAAATCAATTTCCAGCTGTTTTTTGATAAACAAAGCACCGATTCCTTTGGCAGCTCCCAGTTTATGAGCACTTAAGGAAGCTGAATCAATATTAAGCTTCCGCAGTGACAATGGAATTTTACCGACAGCTTGTACAATATCGCAGTGAAAAATTATCTTTCTTCCGTTTGTTTTAGAGTAGGTCATTACCCTTTCTTTAAGTTCTGCAATAGGTTGAATTGCACCTGTTTCATTATTAACAAGCATTACCATAACCATAATAGTCTGCTTGTCCAGCGCTTGTGTTAAAGTATCCGCTTCGATAATACCCATACTATTGGGATATATCACTTTCACCTTGAATCCCAATTCTTTAAGAGTAAGTACCGGTTCCCACAGAGATGCATGCTCAATTGCACTTATGATAATAGTATAAGATGAGAAATCCTTCTTTAAAGTGAGCGCCCGCTTTAGAAGCGAAAACACAAGCATATTATTGGCTTCTGTTGCACCGGAAGTAAAGAAAAGCTCATTATTCCGGCAGTCGAGCTGCCTGGCCAAAAGAGAGCGTGCCTGTTCCAAAAGCTCGCGTGCTTTATTGCCTATGCTGTGATGAGAGGAGGGATTCCCATAGAATTCACGAAATGCCTCTTCCTGTACCTGCAGAGCAAAAGTATCCGGAGGTGCGGTAGCTGCCCAATCAAGATAGACTTCATGCATGTGCATATAATATAAAAAAAAATCCATTCTTGCATCAATCTTTTTATAATTTATTTATTATCTTTGCGATGCAGTTTTTTTTTATTTGCTTGAAAAATCTTGGATTTGGTTATATGCTTTATTTTAGTATATATGAAAAAACAGAAGTTCGATAAGGATCAGGTTACCACAGTCGCCTATAAGCTAAAAGTGTGCGGACACCCTTTACGATTAAAAATACTCATAGCCATTGAAAAGGGTCATAAGACCTGTGTAAAAGAACTGTGGAACTGTCTCAAAAAATCCCAACCGGTTATTTCTCAGCATCTGGCGGTATTAAAAGAACTAGGTATTGTAAAATCAAGAATTGATAAAAATATGCGGTTTTATTCGATAATTGATCCGTTTATTAAAAATATTATCGCAACTTTGCTTCAAGATGATAAATTAAGACTCAGCATTGAGCAAGCAATCTCACAGAAAAATGCTTAAGCGCTCGCTTGAACAATATAAACTTATAAGGTATTCATGCTTCCTCTTGTATATCCGGCAGGATCTATATCTGCTTGACTGTAGCCCAATAAAGTCATTTTTTTTTGAATTACATCCTTAAGGGTGAAAGCTCGCGGTAGAGCTGCCTTGTCAATCTCAACTCGCGCTCTGCTGCCATAATCCCGCACTCTGCACAGATCAAAACCCAAGCTATGAAGAAAGTTTTCAGCGTATCCGACACGTTTAAGGGCCTGTGCAGTTATTTCCACACCGAATGGAAAGCGTGATACAAGGCAGACAGAAGAGGGTTTATTATAATGCGGCAACCCCATTTGTTCTGCGAGTGCCCGGATTTCGTGTTTATTAAACCTGCATATTTTTAAAGGAGAAGCAATAGAAAGTTCTTTAAGCGCTCTTAATCCGGGACGATAATCAGTCTCATCCTCCTGATGTGAGCCTTCTGTTATAGTTGCAAAGCCGGATTCTTTAGCCTGCTTTAAAAATGTATTAAAAATCTTTTGTTTGCAGTAATAACAGCGCAGAGGGCAGTTTCGGTGATCATTTATCGCTTTAATGGTATCGACTGCAATAAGCTTATGAGTAATCTTAAGTTGGGCTGCTATTAAGTTTGCTTGATTTATTTCTTCCTGCGGGATTGCTTTGGATACGCATGTCAAAGCCATGATACGGGAGCTTTCCAAAGCTTTAGACGCTACAGTAAGCAGAAGAGAGGAATCAACTCCTCCTGAGAAGGCGATTGCTAATGATTTTTTTTTTGACAGCCAATGCTTTAAGCGGTCATATTTTTGTTGTAGAGTTTTTTGCATATTTACCGTATACTAGCATAAGAGAAAACCAAAGAGATAGTCAAGTTATGTTTTAAGATTTTGCCGGATTATCTTAACCCCGCTTGAATACAGTATAATAAATGCTGTAGAATATATTATATAACTACATTGGAGATAAGCATATGGAAGAACAATTCGATGCCTTCGAAGTTTTAGCTTTAGCTCAATCGATAGAAGAGAATACAATTGAATTCTATGAAAAGGTCTGCGAGATGCATAGCAAAAAAAGTGAATGTGATTTTTTGCTAAAACTTGCGGACATGGAAAAAGAACATAAAGAAACATACGCACATATGCAGGCAAAGCTCAAAAAAGTATCCGCTGAATCGAGTAATGCGGATCTTTTTACTGATATTGATTTGTATTTGAAAGCGGTTTTAGACAGCCAGAGCGTGGAAGGTTCGCAATTTGCCAGCATGCTCCTGCGAGGTGACGAGACTTTGCGGGAGATTCTTTTAATCGCGATTGATTTAGAGAAGGAAACCATTCTTTTTTATCTCGGATTAAAAGATGTAGTGAGAGCAGTAGAAGATAAAGAGATTGTCGATAAGATAATTCAAGAAGAAAAAAGCCACATTGTTACACTTGTCGGTGAACTGCGAAATCTATAATAATGCTCTTAAGCCTAAAGGATTAAAGCATCTTTTTTGGGTTAAAGATAATTTCAGCTTCTTGGTTTGTAACCACACCCTCTTCTAAAGCAACCTGCTTTACGGTCTTATTCTCTTGGTAGGCACGTTGTGCTATCTTCGAAGCATTATCATAACCGATCTTTAAAGCCAGTGGTGTAGCCAGAGCCAGACTGTTTTCCACAAATGCCCGGCAGTTTTCAGCATGGGCCTTTATTCCCTTTATACAGCGTTCTGCGAAAGCATTTATAGTATTGCTTAAAAGATGGAGACTTGAGAGAGTTTCATAGGCGATAAGCGGCTGCATAATCTGCAGATCCAGAGGTCCTGTTTGCCCGGCTATACTTACAGACACAGCTTTTCCCATAATATGGGCACAGACCTGGATGACCATTTCAGGTATGACCGGATTGATTTTACCCGGCATAATCGAGCTCCCGGGTTGGAGAGGAGGAAGTTCTATTTCAGCAATTCCTGCTCGAGGACCGCTGGCAAGAAAGCGCAGGTCGTTGGCAATCTTCATTAAACTGCAGGCCAATGTGTTGAGTGATCCCATAAGCTCCACCTGCACATCACGTGCAGCTATGGCATGGAATTTATTCTCAGTTTCGCGGAAAGGTATCCGTGTGTACCGGGCAAGACGCTTAATTATTAATTTGGCAAATTGAGCGTGTGTATTAATACCCGTACCGACGGCGGTTCCGCCCAGGGGCAGCTCTTCCAAATGAGGAAAAACAGAAAGTATCCGCTCCGTATTTTTTTTTATCTGGTAAAAATAACCGGAAAACTCCTGACCCAATGTAAGAGGTACGGCATCCTGAAGATGTGTTCTGCCGATTTTTATAATGTCTGAAAACTGGTCTGTCTTATTTCCAAGTTCTTTTTCCAAAAGCTTAAGCGCTTTTATCAGATTTTCCAGTTCCAGACGGTTGCTGATATTTATAGCAGAAGGAATAACATCATTGGAAGACTGCCCTTTGTTTACATGGTCGTTAGGATGAACGGGAAATTTCTTACCCCTCTTTTCTCCTAAAAGTTCGTTGGCCCGGTTTGCGATCACTTCATTCACATTCATATTCCAGGAAGTTCCGGATCCGGTTTGGAATACATCAACCGGGAAATGCTCATTCCAGTTACCTTCTAAAATCTCCGAAGCGGCCCCGGCAATAGCCTGGGCAAGCCGTTTATCAAGCAGGCCTAAAGCTGCATTGGTTAGAGCGGCGCTGTGTTTAATGAGAACAAGTGCTTTTAAGAGCGCACGCGGAATACGCAGCGGTGAAACCGTAAAGTTCTTTGCTGCCCGTTCTGTCTGTGCTCCCCAGTAGGCCCAATTGGGCAGCTTTATACTTCCAAAACTGTCAGATTCACTTCTTTGTTCCAAAGATTTTTTACTCATAATCAATCCTCTTTAGCATGAGTCTACTATTTTTTTTAAGAAGTTCAAAGTAGTTATAAGCAATTCATTGACTCAATAAATTGACATTGTTAACTTTATTACAGTATAATGCACGAACAAATTACTATGAAAAATATTATTATCGCTCAAGATGGTATTTATAAATATTTATATCTCATATTTACGGCCGGAGCACTCATCCTGCTCTGGATTGTTAATATTACACTTTTTTCAGAAAACCCGGGATTTATTTCTATTGCACCGCATCCCTATTTTATTGTTGTGATATCTATCTCTGCTCTCTATGGCTATGCTAAAGCCATGGTGAGTGTGGGTATAGTATCATTAACATATTTTATTTGTCTCATGGTTCATATAGTATCCGTTAACGAATCTTTATCAAGATTCTTCCAGTATTCTTATTTTAATCCTTTCATTATTTTTTTGGTATTTGGCACCATAATAGGAATGATAAGCGATCGCTATAGAAAGTATCTGCATGATGCAGGCGAAGAACTTTCAAAGAACAACGAACGCTTAGAAGAACTCTATAATGAAATAAAAATCCTACAGACACAGAACAGTAATTTAAAAACAAAACTATTGGATGAAAAGGAATTAGTTACCGCGCTTTATAATATAGCCAAAAAACTTAATACCTTAGAGTTCAATGACCTTTATAACGCTATTTTGGAAATACTTGAAGAAATAATTGACGCAGAAAAGGGAGCGGTTTTTATTATCCAGGGTGATAAGCTTTTACTCTGTTCTTCTATGGGCTATAAATCATTCGAAGAACCTAAAATTAAACAGGAAATATTAAAAAGTGTAATAGAGAAAAAATCAACTCTTTCCTTAAGAGATTTTGACTCATTACAAAAAAAAGGCAAAGAGGACATTTTTATCTGCGGACCTCTTTGTTTAGGCAGTATGGGGGAGGTCATTGGTATTGTTATTATACAAGAGCTGGCTTTTATAAAATACACTCCTTTAACTCTGCGTATGTTTTCCTTAATCTGTGATTGGGCCTCTGTTTGTATCGGCAATGCGCACTACTTAAAAACGGTAAAAGATTCGTCGGAACAAAAACAGATTAACGAACAACTTCGTAAGATGATGGAAACTCTGGCTCATAAATATACCGGCCCATTTGATTTTGGAATTGCTTCTTCAGAGCTTTTAAAAGATATCGAATCCAAGATAGAGCAAGGTAAATAAATCATGCAATTGCTCCTTGCAGGAATCGGTCTTGAGATCTTAGCCTTTCTATGCCTTCTGCTTTACGATTTATTTCGGGTGCCTTTTATTATCAGCATACTATTACACATAGGAGCTGTGTATTTATTTACAAGGGGAATAGAACCTCTGTTAAAAAAGGTCAGATTAATACGAGAAGTGTGCTTTTTATTAGCCCTATTTCTTCCCATTTACGGTATGCTTGGTATTTTGTTCCAGATATTTGTATTAAGGAAAATAAGAACAATAAAAAGCATAATACGGGAACAGACTATAGATGATACAGCTGAAGGCTCCGAGAGAGATGACTTTTTATTTGAGAGTGAGTCTGTTGCGGATTTAATGAATACGAATGTAAAAAAGATACGCTATGATTATTTGCCGGAACCTCATCGTGTGCTGGCTTATAATTATTATAGCGGAACCCGGTATGGAGAGTTGGCAAAAAAATACCAAGCTAAAATAGCTAAAATCGAAGATGATAAGAAGCAGGACCCTGAAAATAGAGAAAAGCTTACAGAACTTGCGGGGCTTTTTATTGAATACGCTGCGGCAATTGAGACAGAAGCTGTGGCCAAACAAAGATATCTTGTGGTTGCTCAAGGGTTCTTTATGGACCTTTTAAAAGAAAATGCTGACAATATCATATTGCTGTCAGGTTTGATGGAAACACACTTTTTATTACGAGAGTTTAAAGAGTGTCTTAAGCTCTGCAGGAAAATAATTGCCAAAGATCAGGTACACGAACAGGCGGTTATGCGTTTGGCCGAATGTTATTATCAGAAGCGAGATTATAAAAGCATTATCGAATTAGCCGAAAGGAGCAAAAACCTGGTAAAAAAACCCGAAGATTTACAGTTTTTTACGGAGATGTGGACAGTAAATGGATGATGTATGCATTATTGTTGAAAGCCTAGAAACACGTAAGCATGTTGAACTGCCTCGTTATGTAACAGATCTTATTACTACTTTGAATGAATTGAAATTTTCCGTAGTATTTGTTACCCCTAAGCCAATTTCCTCTGATGTTGTCATTGCTTCTTATCCTCAAAATCTTAATACGTTTATAAATGTGTGTTTAGATAATACTGTGGTCTATAAAAATCCTACTCCCCGGAAAAAATATTTCTATGATATGTGGAAAACCATTAATCGGTTTTTTTGTGCGCCGCTTAATGAGAAGAAGAGTTTTTTGGAACAGATGATTGATGGATTGGCTATTGATGAAAAAAGGGTATTAAATACCAAGGATATTCTCTTTTCAAAACAAATGTGGAATCTTATACTAGAGGATTATCAAAACAAGGATCTACAAATACCTTTTGTTAATTATTATAAGATTTTTTATAGTACTCAGGGTGCGCTTTTCCAATTGATGAACGTAAACATCCCCCAAGCAAAGGTGTACCATGTTTTTTCCAGTTTATATACCGTATGGATAGCTCTTATCGCGAAAAGAAAGTATTGCGCCTCCCTTATTATAGATGAACGTGATACGAATTCCATTGCTACGTTTATGGATGTCAAATCCAATTATTTGTCTCATAATAACGTATTGCTGTTATCTTTAGATCCCCAATCACTGGCAGTATTACACGAGCTGCATACCTCGACTTGTGATTCTGTAAAATATTTAGGCTATTGCTGCGCGGATATCCTTGTAACACAGTATACGGAGCAGCAAAGAGAAGAAATGGAAGATCATCAAGGATTAATACCAAAAATTGTTCAAATTCAGGATGGTATTAATCTAACAGAGGATGCACAAAAGAAAAAAACAGGTTCACAAAAGACAAAGCGTTTTTTAGTTGGGCTTATAGGCCGGTTTATACCTGAAGATGATATTAAAACCTTTATAAGAGCCTGTAATATTGTTGCTTCAGAAATAGAGAATGTGGATTTCAAAATATTCGGTATAGCACAGATGGATGAAGCATACCTGCTTGAATGTATATATTTAAGGAATAATTTAGATTTAGCATTGAGAATGGAAATGATAACTGATTATCATTATGAAGGACTTTCGGATGAAATTGATGTCCTTGTCTCAACCAGTCTGGATAATAAACACTTCAGCTTTTTATTGGAAGCCATGAATTTAGGTATTCCTTTAGTGGCTACGCATCGAGGAGAGCATGCCGAGTTGATACATGGAGATGGAAGAGATGATAGCAATCTTGGCGAATGTGGTTTTATTACGGATATCGGAAATCCGGAACAGATAGCTCTGGCGGTTATGGAAATACTTAAAGATAAAAAGTTAAAAAAGGCCATGGGTAAAGTCGGAAAAAAAAGAATAGAGATGTACCATTCGAAAGAAGCCAATCTTAAAAAATATTTAAAAGCCTATAAAGATTATCTATAAAGAAAAGGAGTCCTTAAAAGAACAAAAGATGAGTGATAATAAGTTTCAGCTGCATGATGTAAGTTTAAAAAAGGAGCATTTCGATTCTTCGGTTAGTTCCTACAATCCCTGGCTGCTTGTTTTTATGTGTTTTTCCATTTTAGGTATTCTTAGTTTTCTGCTGCCGGATGATATAAGACACGGTTTTACAAGAATAGCACTCATTTATGTGTTTTTAGGATCTCTTTTTATTACAGCACCCTTTTATTTTGTTTTTACACGGTTTTTAAAAGAAAAGCAAAAATCTTTGTCGAATAAAGAACAAAGTGGAATATTTTTAACGCTTATTATCTCCGTATTTATTATTTCTGTTTTAGGTGCTGTTGTTTTTATGTTTTTTTCGGATTCTTCTGTTGTGTTTAACTTATCGGTAATTATTCTCTTTATTCTTTTATCCTTAAACTGGCAGCTGCTCTTGTTTTTAAGTATTTCACCGCGCTTCCTGCTTATCGCTGCATGTTATTTTTTAGCTATCATCGGTGTACTCCTTTTGGGAATAACCGTTAACCTTTTTGCTGGAGCGATCGGTTTAATTAATATCATGAATTTAGGAATCGGAGCACTTTTTTTTATATTATGGTATTTGGTATCGGAGAAAATTAAAATCTCATATACCATAAACTTTAATTTTTACTCGTTCATTAAACAAAAACCCTATTATCTCATTTTTGGTTTAATAGTTGTGTTTGGTGTTTTTATAGATAAAATTGTATTTTGGAGTTCGGATCTTAGCAAGGTATATTCAAATGTATTTATTAGTTTTTCCGCATATGAGACTTCTGTTGCCATGGCTTTTTTAACTGCCCTTCCTCCTATTATCTATTTTGTAGTAAATGTTGAAAAAAAAATACATGATAAAAGTAAAAAATTATATGAATCAATTAGTCTTGGGGCACGACTTAAAGTAATTGAAAATAACAAAAGAGAGTTAATGGAATATATATTAAAAGCGTTTTTTAATATTTTGAAAATCCAAGTAACTACGGTTTTCAGTGTTACCTATCTGGCCACACAGATTTTTACTCTTTTTAAACTCCCCTTAGAAAATGTAATTCTTTTCCGAACCGCGCTGTGGGGCGTAGCCTGTTTTGTGCTTTTTTCGTTTATTGTTACTATTTTATTGCATTGGGATTTTCAAAAATCCGCTTTCCTCTTGTGTTTGTTATTTTTTATTACTAATTTAATCACATCATATTTAGTTTTGCAGTTTGATCAAAAATATGCTACATATGGGTTTTCTTTCACCTGTTTGATTGCGTTGTTGGTAGCTTTAATTATTCTTGCATATATCATAAAGAATTTGATATATATTGTATTTATAAATCCGCCAATTGCATATAAAGCGAAAATTATTAAAGGAAAACGGATTGGCAACTATCTTATTTTGAATGGAAAACGTGTATGAATATAGAAAAGACATTAAAAACAATTCCTGTTTTTGAGTACCTGCCTAAAAAAGTACTGCAAACATTAATGCAGTATGCTTCAGAAAAGAAGATAAGCAAACCCGAACTTATTATTCAAAACGGGGAGCCGCAGGCAAATATATATTTTATTACATCCGGTAAAATTAAGGTAATCTATTCCTCAAAACTGGAATATATATTGAACCAGGGTAATTTTTTTGGAGAAATGGCGATTATAGACGACAGGTCTCAGGTTATTCATGCGGTACCGTTTTCCGATACGGCAGAAGTTGTGTATTTCGATAAAAAAGATTTCTGCAAGTGTATTGAAGCTCATATCTTTTTGCGTATGGTTTTAACTAATATTACTACTGAGCGATTAAGGACTACAGGGCTTGCCGGCAGAGAAAAATCAGTAGGGAACTATACGGTCTTACATGAGCTTGAGAAAAGCGATAACGGTGTTATATTTTTAGGGGAACATAGTATTTTAAAAACCCCTGTTCATATTAAAATGCTGCCGCATCAATTCACTCAGGATATTCGTTATGAAAAGCGTTTAGCGGGTATAGTAAAAGCTAATGCGCACCTGCATCATAAACATATTATCACACCTGTAGATATTATTAAGGCTTATGGAACCTATTTTCTTATTCGCAACGCAACAGACGGGATAAGTCTTGTTAAAATAACGGAAAATCAGCATGCTGTCCCTTTTCGCATAGCTGTGGAAATAATTTTGCAGCTGGCCGATGGCTTGGCTGCTGCTCATAAACATAATATTATACACAGAGACTTAAGACCTGAGAATATTTTTATTAATGAGAATGGTGTGGTGATGATAAGTGATTTCGGCCTTACGCATCCTGATTTTTATAATCTGCTTTACATGTCGCCGGAACAGATAAAGAAAACAAATATAGAGATTCTTACAGACATTTATTCTTTTGGAATAATTTGTTACAAACTATTAACAAATAAATATCCGTTTGCAGGTGCAAATGCAGAGCATATTGCCGCACATAAACTAAAAGCCGACTATAAATCCATAACAGAGAAAGATTCAAAAATACCGCATGAATTGGCCCATTTGGTGGATCGGGCACTAGAACCCAAGCCGGACAAGCGTTTGCAGACCTTACACAATATCCGTGAGTTATTAAAATTATGGTCTGCCGAGAATGATTTGGAAAAGAATGAAAAAAAATATAAAATCGAAGCGATAACGCAAGAGGAACTGAAAAAGTGGGTGCATAAAAGATTTTTAGAAAAACAGGTTCAAATGAAGAAACCCGATAAAAAAACTGAAATGCTCTATTATGATTTTCTAAGCCTTCAGGATATTGAAAATATTCATATAAAATACAAGCTTGTAGATCCTCATCAATTAATTGCCGACAAAGAAGAGACTGGAACTGAATTAAGCTTTCCTTTGGATAAAAATAAATTGGTCGATATGTTCAAAACCTTAGAAAAAGAAAGACAAGAGCTTTTTATCATTCATAGTTTAACTAAAAAACTTCTGTATACAACCGGGAAATATGATTTAATTGTGCTCCTAAAAAAAATAATTCCACTTGCTGAAACAGATAATAATTATCTTCTTCTTTCGAAAAAAGAGAAAAAGATTAAAAACCAGGCTGAAAGAGAGCTGAAAGGAACACGCTGCAAATTGGAATCCGCAGCAGATCAAAAAATATTAGAGCTAGCTGAAAAAATAGCTGAGCCGAGTATTATTAAAGAAAGTCAAATGTATATCCTCATCTGTCCGCTGCATACAAAAACAAAATTTATCGGAGCAATAGCTCTTGCAGATAAAGTAAAAACCCGGCTTGAGACAAGGTTGGGGTTTTACACAATGCTTTCGGAAATTATTCCCGTTAGCGAATATAAAGTGCATTGATGAATATTGGCAATACGCTAAAAACAGATATTCTAAGCAAAGTATGAATTATTCTGCACTAAAAGCTGCATCTATATAGTCCTTTATGAATTCAAATGCATCCCCATTAAAGTCTTTTACACCTTTGACCACTTCCATTACCTTTTTAAGATTAAATGAGCATACCTTATAGAGATCATAAAATAAGTCCAGGTTGCGTGAATAGTTCATATGTGTGGCTAAAAAGGCATTATCTATTTCAAGTTCAGATATTTTTTTAAAATTATCTGTTTTAAAATAAGATGTATAGTACACTCCGAAATTCTCTTTCCAGCGCTTAATGGCAGCTGCTTTTTTTTCAAGCTTTTGTTCTTTGCTTATATCTGTATTATAAATACTGCTTAATTCATCGTAAAGTTCTTTTAAAAGCGTGTGATACTTTTTTATATCATGCTCCAGTAAAATTGTGTGTTTTAAAAGTTCGCTCGTATCACCATACATTTTTTTTATATATTGCTTTGCGCCTTCATTTCCAAAAAAGTGAGCTAAATTTTCACTAAAATCTATATTTTCACTTATAAAAATAGTTGCATGGGTTTGTTCGTGAATAATTATATTAGCCAGATAATAGATCGAATAATCTTTCATAAATGAAAAAATAGGATCTTTAAAAAATCCCAAGGTGCTGAAAGCATCCACCTGCCGCATAAAAACATCATAACCTTGCTCTTTAAATTTGAGTGCTTCTTTCCGGGCATCTTCATAATTAAAATAACCGCGATAAGGCATTTTACCCACAAAAAGGTAATCCCAGTTATATTGTGTGAATGAATCACTTGCACAGGCTGATACCACATCAACTAGGTAATCTCTCTCGATTTTTACATAAGTGGAATAATTATTATTGTCTCTTAAACCTAAATCAGAGCTGGCAAATGTTTTTATATTTTTTACAAGAATAAACAGTTCTCGATCGTCTTGGGGTAAATCCTGTTTTTCAAGTATACTATCAATATCTTTTGCTTTTGAATAAATATGGATCAGATTGCAGCCTTCGGTAATATAGTAACAACCGCATAAGCATAAAAGTAAAAGAGAAATGAATATTGAAACAATTATCTTTTTAAACAACATAACGCTTCAATCCTCTACAGAACTCCAAAGTTCGGCTACATTAATAATAGTTTGAGCTGCCCGTACCATAGCCGGGAGCGCTATCCATTCCAGATAACTATGGAAATTGTGTCCGCCAGTGAATATATTGGGTGTGGGAATGCCCATTTCACTCAAACGCGCGCCGTCCGTACCTCCTCGAATATATTTTCGCTTCGGGATAACCCCGGTGCGGCGAATGGCTTGTTCTAAAATTGTAACAAGTTTGGGATAAGCTTTCAACGAGCGCCACATATTGGAGTATTGTTTTTTAATTTTCAACTTTCCTTTAGCTCCGGGATAAAGCCGCTCCAAGGTACGTATCATGGATGCCACTACATTTATTCTGCGTTTGCATTCTTTAGGATTAAAATCTCTTATGAGGATCTCAAGCTGAGCATGTTCGATTGTGGCCTGAAGCTCAACACAGCTGTAATATCCGAAACGTTCATCGGTAGCCTGCGGACTTTCGTTTTTTGGGAGCATTTCAACCAGACGGGCGGCCAGTTCTACCGCATTAACTAATTTACCTCTTGCATCACCTAAATGGATGCTCTGCCCCCGAAGGGTAATTTTTAAGCTGTATGCTTCGAAACACTCGACTTCGATAGTGCCTTCGTCGGCGCCGTCTACAGTGAAGCATACACTTGATTTAATGTGCTTAATCGGGAATTTAGTCATACCCCTGCCTGTTTCTTCATCCGGGGTAAAGATTATTTCAATATTCGGGTGAGGTATCTGAGGGTGGTTTTTGAGGAATTCAAGAGCTGTCATAATCTCTGCCACACCGGCCTTATCATCCGCTCCCAGGAGTGTCGTACCGTCTGAAGTGATAATAGTTTGATTCAAATAATTTTTAAGAATGGGAGAATCATGCGGACTAAGCCGTATTCCCTGCTTAAGCATAAGTGCTTTACCGGAATAGTTTTCATGCACAATCGGTTCCACATGAGTACCGGTTACATCAGGACTTGTGTCTAAATGGGCGATAAATCCTATGGTCTGTTGTTTTAAGGACGGTGAAGATGTGGGGAGGATTGCAGATACAAAACCGTTTTCATCTAATGCAGCTTGCGGAATCTGTAGGCTTTTAAGCTCATTTAAAAGCATGGCGGCGAAATGCAGCTGACCTTTACTTGAAGGAATCGAGGTAGTATGTTTATTGGAAGTTGTTTCTACTCTGACATAACGCAAAAAACGTGCAAGTAATTTTTTTTCAAACCATTGCTTCTGATCATCTAAATTCATAACAACCACGATATGTGAAAATAGGCTTTTAATCAACATACCACCGGCAAAGCTGGTGGTATGTTGGGGAGCACCGAGCACTCAATTACGTTGAGTGCTCGGTGCAAGGTGGGAGAAAAAGCCACCATCTATTTAGCATCTTATTAACAACCAACATAGGTGGTGGCTTTTTCGGAGGTCAAAGGAAATTCCAAGAAAGCTTTATAATATAGAATTGTTTAAATAGTATGCTTGACCACATGTAGTATTGTTTGTTACTTTTACTATATTATTATGATACAGCCGTATCCTCAATTTTCACAGATTACTTTACTGATGCGACCTTTTTTGCAGCCTTTGTTAAAGCAGCATAATGAGGAGATCTCTGAATTCACCTTTAATGGCATCTATATGTTTCGCAACAGGCACGATTATAAAATATCGCAACTGGAGAAAGACACTATAATTATCACCGGCAATGATGGGGGCAGGCCCTTTTTCATGCTTCCGGCTAAAATACCCCAAAAATCGCAGCTAGCTGAATTATTCTCTACTTATAAAGAACTAAAAGCTATTTCTGAGATCAAGGCCAAGTATTTATTGGAACACGGATTCACAATCCGTGAAGATCACGATAGCTTTGATTATCTGTATTTAAGAACAGATCTGGCTAAACTCCCAGGTAAGAAATACCATAAAAAACGAAACCATGTAAAAGCATTTATTAATAGTTATTCCTATGAGGGTGTTCCTCTATTATATACATCCGCTTGAAAATTACGCTAAGTTACTCTTCTGTCTCAGGTTCGATCAGTTTCAAATGCAATTCATTAAGCTGCTCTTCATTTATGGTAGAAGGGCAGTCGTCCATGGGTGAAGCACCCAGGGTATTTTTAGGAAAAGCTATTACCTCTCTAATTGTATTTTCTTCTGCCAGCAGCATTACCAGTCTGTCCAATCCCGGGGCTATTCCACCGTGGGGCGGTGGGCCGTATTTAAAGGCTTCTAATAAAAAGCCGAAACGTTTTTCTGCTTCCTGCAGGGAGAACCCGACTATAGAAAAGATACGCCTCTGTAATTCAGGATCATGAATTCTGATTGAACCTGAAGCCAATTCCACACCATTGCATACCAGATCATAAAGATCGCCTTTTACTGAAGCCGGATCCTTTTCAAGGGTTTTCAGATACTGTTCTTGAGGCATAGAGAACATATGGTGTGCGGGATCCCATTTGCCCTCATCGGCATTCCATTCAAAGAGAGGAAAGTCGATAATCCAGACAAACTTATACTCGCGTTTATCTATCAGGTTAAGGTCGGCAGCTAATTTGCTGCGGACTGCACCGAGCGCCGTACAGGCTGTTTTTTTTGTATCACCTACCAGGAGAATGAGATCACCCGGCTGGGCGGCAAGTTCTTTAATAATCGCATGGCTTTGTTCGACAAAGAATTTAGATATTCCACCTTCCAAACCCTGTTCTGAAACCTTCATCCAGGCCAGCCCTTTTGCTCCGTATGTTTTTGCCACCTCCTCAAGATCGCTGATCATTTTCCGCGAATAGTCACCGCAGCCGGGAGCCACCAGAGCCTTTACCGCACCATTTTGCTCTACAATATTTTTGAATACTTGAAAGTTGCTTTGTCCGGCTATCTTGCTGAAATCTTTAAGGGTAAGCTCAAATCTTAAATCCGGCTTGTCCGTACCGTAGAGCTCTATGGCTGTGTCATAGGCAATACGCTCAAAAGGTACTGCAAGATCACATTGGAGTGCTTTTTTAAAAATATGCCGCATAAGCCCTTCAACCACCTTAAAAATATCTTCACGCGACACAAAGCTCATTTCCATATCGATCTGTGTGTGTTCCGGCTGCCTGTCGCCTCTGGCATCCTCATCGCGAAAGCAGTGGGCAAGTTGAAAATATTTATCAAAACCGGCTATCATGAGCAGTTGCTTATAAAGTTGAGGAGACTGGGGGAGGGCGTAGAATTTACCCGGTAGTATGCGGCAGGGAACCAGAAAGTCTCTGGCACCCTCGGGTGTTGATTTAATAAATGTCGGTGTTTCTATTTCATAAAATCCCTGATTTATAAGGTATTCTCTCGCCGCAAATGCAACCTGATGGCGAAGATGTATATTTTTTTGCATTGAGGACGAGCGCAGATCAAGGTAGCGGTATTTTAAACGTAAATCCTCTTTGGCAGAGGTCTTTTCTTCGATCATGAAGGGAAGAACTTGGCTCCGGCTTAAAATTGCCAAGTCAGTCACTTTTACTTCAATTGCACCGGTGGGCATTTGAGGATTAACCATCTCTTGAGGGCGGTTTCTAACTATACCTTTTACTGCAATACAGTATTCAAAACGCAGCTCCCCGGCAAGCTTTAAAAGCCCGGTTTCTGAATCCGGTTCCACCACCACTTGAGTAATACCGTAACGATCTCTTAGGTCAATAAACTTAATTCCCCCGTGATCGCGCTGGCGGTGCACCCAGCCGTTAAGAACCACTTCTTTGCCCAGATGTTCTGTCTGTAATTCTCCGCAGGTTACTGTTCTTATCATTTCTTTCACGGTTTTTGAATCTACCATTATATATTAAAGTTTTGCAAGGGGTAATTCAAAATTTGTTCCTTAAAATAAAAGAAAAACACAGATTGCACAGATTAAATAAATTTTAGATATCTGTGTGATTAAGATTTAAATCTGTGAAATCGGTGTAATCTGTGGTTCCAATAAATTTCTTTAAAAAATACTAATAAAAAGAACAAGAATTTGAAATCTCATTGTATATGATATTTTTTAACCGGACACCTGCTCAATATTGGTAATGCCCAAAGACTGATAGATTCTTAACGTGGCATTTGATCTGTTGAGTGTATAGAAGTGTATACCCTTTATCCCATTATCCAGGAGCTCCAGAACCTGTTCGGTTGCCCAGTGAATCCCCACATTTTCGATAAGCGACAGATCTTTTACCCTGTAAATAGCCTTGAGTAGTTTGGAGGGAATACGGGCTCCTGCCGCCAGCTCTGCGATCCTCTGCATGCTTTTGAGTGAGGTGATGGGCATAATCCCGGCGATAATCGGCACTTTAATGCCGGCTAATTCACAGCGCTCACGGAAATCGTAGAAATCATGATTATCGAAAAAAAGCTGGGTGCAGATATAATCAGCCCCCGCATCAACCTTTTGCTTTAAAAGCTCTATTTCTTTCAATCGGTTGGGAGATTGGGGATGTCCTTCGGGATAACCGGCCACCCCGATACCCATATGAGGGAAATGTTTCTTAATATATGCTACCAGTTCCGCGGCAAAGCAAAAGCAGTCTGCGCTCGGTTCGACTGTTAAGTCGTCACGCGGCTGATCACCGCGAATAGCTAAAATATTTTCAATACCGCTTCGGTTATACTTTTCTAAAATAGCTTGGATCTCAAGCTTACTTGATCCGATACAGGTCAGATGGCTCACAACCGGTATTTTTATCTGTTTCCTGATTTTTATGATAAGATCATGGGTAAGTTCACGGGTTGATCCTCCGGCACCGTAGGTCACACTCACATAGGAGGGATTATATTGAGAGAGCTGTTTTATTGTAGTAAACAGTCGATCTGAAGCCTCCTTTGTTCTGGGGGGAAAGAACTCATAGCTGAAAGAGGTTTTGTTTTTACTCAGTATATCTTTTATATGCATAATACGTTCTACTATTTATTTCTTCGGTTGATTAATTACTTTATCTTTATCGTTGTATAAAAAATCTTTTCATAACGTAGTGTATCTGGAATGAGAAGTCAAGTAGCTATGGATATAACTAAAGCAGTTTTTAAAAAACCTGATTGACAATAGGCAGTGAAATAACTACTCTATTATCCATGGCACATCATATAGGGATAAAAGAACCTGACGGTCAGATTAAACCTCTTTTGGATTTTGAAAGTACAACACCGGTCAAAATAACGCTGACTCCTGTGCGTGATGAGCAGGACAAGGTTTTCATACCCTTTTTTTATGTAGACAGTGAGAATCCGGAGTACACTATTCAGCTGGGCTCCTTTACCGTAGATTACAAAAAAAAACCGGTTCAGAAAGAAGACAGTTTAATACTGCTCTTAAGTATAAATAAAAAGGGCAGACTGAGAGTAGAAATGATCAGTCCCCAGCATAAAATAAAGGCATTTAATGTATTTAAACACTTGAAAAAAAAGCAACGGTCAAAACGAGTAGAATTAGCCAAAGAGCTTAAGATTTCCTCGGCAGGGGAAAAGATGGAAACATCCGGGCAGCCCGCAGTACAAGCGGGAATTAATCCTTTTAAGCTCATACTCGTCGCTTTTTATGCGTTGATTTTGTTAGGTATAGTTTTTTTCCTTGTTACTCAGACGTTCGAAGAGCTTTCGCTTGATAAGCTGTTCGGGATTCACTTATAGCAGGTCTTTGTTATCCTCTAAATTATCTTCCAAGTTGTCTTCCAAGTTGGTTATAATTTCCTTCTGCTTCTGTGGTTCAGGCACATAGGGAATGAATTTTCCGCATATAAAGAGAATACCACACAGGATTGAAAGTACTCCTATCCAGCTTATAGCGAGTGTATGAGCATCTAAAAATATGAGCAGCTGGGCAATAAGCAGCGGACCGAGGACAGCGCCTATGCTCTCCGGGAAAACGTAAGCAGTAGAGAGCGAAGTTTCGCTCCACAGAGCGGAGCTCTTTGTATGTAAAATATGCCGGGAAACGGGAATAGAGAGCAGGCCGTGAGAAAAGCCCAACAAGCCTAAGCTGGCTGTGGTGAATATTGTTGTGGCAAAAGTATTGGGTAGAATACCGCTTAAGTGCTCCCAGTTCATAAAACCGAGTGCAAAAAGAGCAAAGCCGGCCAGCTGTGTACCCAAAAACAGGATAAAACGCATATGCTTGATTTTTGTGATTATTTTTGAAAAGAGTAGGCTCGATACGAACCAGCAGGCAAAATATACGATTATAATTTGAGCGATCTCCGGCAGATCGAATTTATCTTTTAAAAACAGAGGTAAGGCAAATAAGATTATACCCGTGATAACAGCTTTACTGATCATGCCTATAAAAAAGAAGGATTTGAAAAATTCCCCGTCAATCAGAGTGCGCAATGCTTTTTTGAGCGGATGTACTTGGAGAGCGGATGATTGAGAATCGTAATGTGCTTTTTCGATTTTAGGTATGAACAGTATGCTGTAAAGAAAAATGAGTGCACCCACACTTCCTGCGATAATGAAAACTTCATAGATACTCATATATGATGTCAGCAAAGCTCCGAAAACAATACCGACCAGCATTCCCCACGCGAAACCAAAATGAGTGAAATTTGATTTTTTAGTATTTTCCTGGTTAGCTGATTGCCGGTTGTATAATGTAAGCAGACCTATAAAAATAATTCCCTGCCCTATGCCGCTAAGTGCACGTGAGGCAATGATATAGTAGTAGTCACTGAGAAAAGCCATCATGAAGTAACCTGATGCCACCAGTAAGGCCCCTGCAACTATTAATGATTTGAGCCCCGTACGCTGTGCGATAACTCTGGAAGGTATCAGGCTTAAACAAAAACCTGCAAAATAGACAGAGAAAATAAGAGAGGTCATAGCCCCGTTCAGTTGGGCCTGCGCTACTACTCCTTTAAGGAACACAGGCAGAAATGAGACCAGAAGTCCTTCACAAAATATAATTAAGAGGAACAGGGGAAACACAAGTTCTATACTCAGAGCATGCGGCTTCTGCTCTGCCGCGGGCAACGACGGCAGGTCTTTACGTTTGCGTGCCGCCCACACTAAGTTAAGAAAACTGATTGCGAGTACTATGCTGGTGGCAAGAACTATAAGTATATTTTTAGCGCTATAAAATAATTTTTCAAAAGTAAGCATTTTTCTGACACCGACTATTATTGTCAACTCGGTGACCGAATCTCCTGAAGCTTTTGAAAGCTCTTTGCTGATGACATTGTAGTGTTCATCACATAATGAGAGGGATTCTGCCTGATCGTGCTCTGTGTGTATCAATTCCGTATCATTGTTCATCAAACTGATATAGCTGATGTCGGGATTTTTCATTTTATAATCATTTAATATATTTAAAGCGCTTCTTAAAGATTCGGCATCGACTTTTTGTTCCGGCTTATTGTGTAATTTTTGATATATAGATTCTGCTATAGAATCCAGGCGTTGATTTATTGTTTCATCACTTGAGTAATACATCGTATACATGATATATGCTGATAGTGCGGAAAAACATACACACCAGATTATGATTATAGCGATTTTGGTTTTGGATGAAGGAGTACGCAGCAAAAGGAAAAGAATTCCGGTAAATAGAAGCAATGCTCCTCCGCCTGCCAGCCAGAGATATATAAAACTGTCAAATACGAGGCCTTCGGCGACTGATTTTGAAACAATAAGATGAAAGTTGCCCGCAAGGTGAGCCTGGTTATTAAGCGGAAAAGTAAGCAGAAATGAGGTGTCAGTTTCAGCCTCCGTGTAACCGCTTTCAACCAGTCTAAAAGGGGCGTCGTCAAATGCTGCGCTTGTCTGTACATCATTCTCCTGATCGTACTCAAAAATAAGCTTATTATTAAGATCTCTTATTTCTATGCGCTGAACAGCTTTTTCTTTTGATACAAGGTTGTCTGTTATATTGTTGTATCCCGTATATTGTTCTAATGTTGCACCTCCGGCAAGTGCGGTATCAATGCTGTTTTTACTCTCGAAAGCTAAAACAGCTATCTTTTCATTGGATAGTACTGTGGATAGCCTTAGGGTATCCAAATATCCGATAAATGACAGCAGGCCCAAAAACAAGGCGAATATTGCAATAATCGGAATGAGGTGGAGCATAGTATTTTGTTTTTGTATTTTTTCAGTCATTTTAATGCTGCCTGAAGTCATTATTAAGGTAAATGCGTGAAAAATCAAGCAACTTTATTTTTTTTGCATTACTGCTTTCTCTATTTCAACTCCAACGATTATAAGGAGACTGGCAGCTATGCAGACTGCTAATTCTTCAATACCAAGAGCAGCAGTTTTAAAAATGGTCCGTAGATACGGTAAGTAAATCAGCAGAAGCTGCAAAACAAAAGTACATAAGACAGCGATAATAAGCGGGAGGTTAGAAAAGAAATTCAGTTTAAAAATTGAGGTTTTAGTCGAACGCACACTGAGTGCCAGCTGCAGCTGACAGAAAGTGAGTGTGCTGAAAATCATGGTCCGCCACGTTTCTTGCGCCGCACCCATATGAGCATAGATCAGACCCACACCGAGTGAAATAACGGCTACTAAAAATCCTGTCCACACAATCTGTTTACCCACACCCCGGGCAAAGACGCTCTCCCGCGGCGAGTACGGCGGTCTGTCCATTGTATCTCGCTCAGGCAGTTCATAACCCATTGCTACTGCCGGAGCACCATCGGTTACCAGGTTAATCCAGAGAATCTGAAGCGGGAGCAGAGGTAAGGGGAGACCTAAGAGAGGACCGAAAAGCATAACCAGTATTTCACCCACATTTCCGGTGAGAATGTAGCGGATAAAACGCTTTATATTATCATAAATAGTTCTGCCTTCTTTTACCGCGCTTACAATAGTAGCAAAGTTGTCATCCAACAGCACCATATCGGAAGCCTCTTTGGATACATCGGTACCGGTAATGCCCATGGCTATGCCGATATCCGCCGACTTTAAGGCCGGGGCATCATTTACACCGTCACCTGTCATAGCTACTACATGACCTAAACTTTGCAGGGCGTCTACAAGTTTCATTTTATGTTCCGGACTTACTCTGGCATATACAGATACGGTTTTTACTACTTCTTTTAGCTCTTCAACGCTTAAACGGGAGAGATCCGTACCTGTAAGATAAGATTCGTCTCGGGTAATGCCGACCTGTCTGGCGAGAGCAAGTGCGGTAAGAGGATGATCGCCTGTAATCATAATGGGTCTAATCCCTGCTTTTTTACAGGTGCGTACGGCATTTTTTATCTCAGGCCGTACCGGATCGATCATAGCAGCCATGCCGATAAAAATCAGCTCCTGCTCTATGCTTTCAGAAATCTTTACTTTTTTATTTTTAATCGGTTTACAGGCCGCACCTATAACGCGCATTCCCTGCCCGGCGAATTTTAGGTTGCGTTTTAGAAGTTTTTGTTTGTACTCAGGAGTAAGCATTACCACATCTTTTCCCACAAGTACATGGGTGGAAATCTCCAGTAAGCCGTCGACCGCGCCTTTGGTAAAGCTTAACAACTCTTTTTTACCTGTTTTAAGGAGAGGGGCAAAAAGTGACTCGAATTGAGGCGAAGGTGAAATTTTATGCACGGTTGTCATCCGCTTTCTCTCTGAAGAAAAGGGGAGTTCGCCTGTACGCGGCAATACACGTTCTGTTTCCTCCCTAATAAGGCCTGCCTCAAAACCGGCTACTGCCAAAGCGCTTTCTGTGGGATCCCCTGTAGTGATGAATTTGTTTTTTTCCCGTGTTACCGTGGAATCATTGCAGAGTGTTCCTGCTAAAAGCAGCAGACCGGCATCGGAGTGGGTGTTTAAAACATTGGCGGAAGACAGTTTATCTAAGCTTAACTCCTTTTCGGCAAGAGCTACTTTAGTTACGGTCATTTTATTTTGGGTGAGAGTCCCTGTTTTATCCGAACAAATAACCGTTACCGAACCCAGGGTTTCCACTGAAGGAAGATTTCTAATGAGTGATTTGTGTATAAACAGTTTGCGGGCACCAAGGGCCAGAGCAATAGTAACCACAGCGGGCAGGCCTTCGGGTATGGCAGCCACAGCCATACTGATGGCCGTTTTTAAAGTGAGAATGATGTCCTGACTGTTTAGAAAGGAGATGCTCGCGATAATGAGGATCAGGAGAGCTGCTGAAAGAGCGAGCACATAACCCAATTTTGAAAGTCGCTTCTGCAGGGGTGTCTGCTCCTCCTTAACATCCTGCAGCAGAGAGGCTATTTTCCCCAATTCTGTCTGCATGCCTGTGGCTGTTACCACCGCTTCACCCCGGCCAAAGGTGATTATCGTTCCCGTGAAAAGCATATTTTTCTGATCGGCAATCACAAGATCTTTTTTGGCCACAAAGGAATGATCTTTTTCTACAGGCTCCGATTCACCGGTAAGAGTTGCTTCCTGCACCCTTAAATGAGCCGAGTTAATAAGCCGTGCATCAGCCGGCACAATGTTGCCCGCTTCGATTAAAAGGATGTCCCCGGGGACCAGCTCTTTTGAAGAGATCTCCCTGACAACTCCATTGCGTCTTACTCGAACATGAGGAACGGCCAGTTTTTTTAGTGCGGCTAAGGCTTCTTCGGCTTTATACTCCTGCCAGAAACCGAGCAGAGTGTTAAGTACAACGATGATAAGTATGACTATGGTATCTAAATATTCCTTAAGGAAGATTCCATTAATGAAGGCAGCTGCAAGGAGGATAATGACCATAACCTCTTTGAGCTGACCGAATAATATACGCAAAACACTTTTTTTATCTTTTTCCGTGAGCTCATTGCTGCCATAATACTCCCTTCGTTCCAAAGCTGATGTATTATCAAGACCGTAATCAGATTCAACCCTCAGCGCACGTAAGGTGTGAGCTGAATCCTGTTTATACAACTGCTTCATAAATCGGATTCCTTATAAGAGCTGTTCTTATATTTTTTTCTCATTTCGTTACTTTGGCCGCACGATAATTTTCCTTCCGGGCAGGATCCGTGCACACAGCCGGGGCCTGCTGTTTTAAACATGTAAGGGGCGATTTTCTTTACCAGATCGAGCATCTCTTCTGCCGCTGCCCGAATTTCCCATTGAGCGCGCTGACAGAGTCTTTTTTCGAAAAAGTGGAGAAGCTCCCGTCCGTTCATGGATACGAATATTTTTGTTTCGGCGGCATTGGGCAGTACAAAGCGTGCGTCTTCTTTTGGAATTCCCTGTGCGACCAGTTCTGAGTAGAATTCCATAGTTTGTTCCATAAAGTGATTATAAGTTTTTACAACACTTGAGTGAGCAGCTATAGAAGGAGGAGTAATGTATTCAAACTGTTTTTCATTAACATAGCGCTGGCTTTTTTGAGAATAAGAGGCGATTCTATGACGAACTAACTGATGCGAACATGCCCGTGAAATTCCTTCTATCATAAAGGAAAAACTTGCGTGTTCAATTACGGAGAGGTGGCCCATGCGAATTATTTTATCGAGGAAAATCCCGCTTTGTTCTTTGTCCGGCTGCTTTTGGATTTGCTTTATTCCGTGAGGGGAATAACACACTTTACCGGCCTGAATGCAAACCAGTTCCGGATTATTTGTATAACTTATTAAGGTCACCTGCATATATTGCTCCATAAGGTTTGTGATAATAATACCCAGGCGCACACTGAGAGTCAAATGGATATTACAGTCAGTACGGGTAATGAGCTTGACAGCTTTAGGGTATGTATGTTATTTTCCCATTCGAGAGGTGAGAGTGAGTAATGAAGACCTGTTTTTTATTTCCCGGTCAGGGAGCACAGTATCCCGGAATGGGAAAAGATTTCTGGGAGGCAAGCCAAAAAGTTAAGCTGCTCTTTGAAGCCGCATCGGATTATTCAGGAATGGATATGAAAAGACTGCTTTTTGAAGCAGATGAAGCGGAACTTAAAGAGACAGCTAAAACTCAGGTAGCCGTAACTCTTGCCAACTTGGCTTCCAGTACGGTACTTAAAGAGCATGGTGTTCTGGCACAGGGCTATGCCGGTTTCAGTCTGGGTGAATATTCGGCACTTCATGAAGCAGGTGTCATCGCTTTAAATGACCTTTTTCCCATCGTAAAGATGAGAGGTGAGATTATGGAGCGTGTCAGCCGCAGCGCGGACACAAAAGAGGGTCAGGCGGGTATGGCAGCTGTAATAGGACTTTCCAAAGTGGAAGCAGTGCAAGTACTAAAAAGTTTGGAAGCTCTGCAGATATTCCTCGCCAATCATACCAGTCCTACTCAGATTGTGCTTTCCGGAACTTTTTTAGCTTTAAAAAAAGCAGAGCAGGTTTTTAAGGATGCCGGTGCCAGACGGGTTATTCGCTTGCGGGTTTCCGGTCCTTTTCACTCACCCCTTATTGAAGAAGCGGCTAAGGAATTAACGCTTTTTTTAGACGACTATACTTTTCATGATCCGGTCTCACCTGTTTATTCAAATGTTACAGCAGGTAAAATAGTGAGGGGAGAGCAGACTAAAGAATTATGTGTAAAGCAGGTTGTCTCCACAGTACGCTGGTTGGATGAAGAAAAGACTCTTTTAAGCGATGGCTATTCGCGCTTCTACGAAGCAGGCCCCGGTTCCGTACTACGTGGGTTATGGAAAGCCTTTTGCATTGAATATCCTTGTTTTCCTGCAGGGAAGCTTGAAGATATAAAAACAGAAAGTAAGGAGTAAAATATGTTATTAAAAGGAAAGAAAGCGATCATAACGGGTGGTGCACGGGGAATCGGGATGGAGATAGTGATGCTTTTCTTAAAACAAGGTGCAACGGTTTATTTCCTTGATATCATGGAAAGTGAATATTTGGGGGAGATGGAAGCAGCAGCTAAAGCAACTGGTGCTGAAGTGTTTTTTAAGCAGGCAGATGTTGCCAACGAAGAGCAGATTACCAATGTAATCAAGGATATTCTTAAGGAGAGCGAACAGCTTGATATATTAGTTAACAATGCAGGCATTACCCGCGACGGACTTGTATTTCGCATGCCGTTAGAAAATTGGGAAAAAGTGCTTACGGTAAATCTAACCTCAGCCTTTTTGGTTTCCAAACATGTAGCTATGGCCATGATGAAACAGCGTTCGGGATCAATTATAAATATGGCTTCTATTGTGGGGATCGGCGGCAATGTCGGACAGACCAATTATTCAGCTTCCAAAGGAGGACTGATTGCTTTTACCAAAAGCCTGGCTAAAGAAGTGGCTTCCCGCGGTGTAAGAGTAAACGCAGTAGCGCCGGGTTATATTGTTACCGATATGACGGAAAAACTAAGTCAGGAAGCTAAACAGGCAATGCTGAGGCAGGTTCCCATGGGCAGGGGCGGTACCCCCGCGGAAGTGGCCAAGGTTGTTTTATTTTTAGCGTCTGATTTAGCCTCTTATGTAACAGCACGAGTTATCCAGGTTGATGGTGGTATGGCTATATAATGAGCTTCTTGCAAAAATAACATTTTTGCAAGAAGCTCCTAAAATGGAAATTGCTAAATTATTATGGTATAAAGAATAAGTATTTTACTAACTTAATATATTTTGAGTTATGCAATTTCCTCTAATAATAAGGAGGATTTATGGAAAGAAGAGTAGTTGTTACAGGAATAGGTACTGTAAATCCGCTTGGTAATAATGTAAAAGATTCTTGGGAAGCAGTAAAGAGAGGTGATAATGGTATAACCCGTATAGATAAATTTGATGTGGAAGAATTTCCCAGCAAAGTCTGCGGTATGGTGAAAAATCTTGACGCCACCCAGTATATCGATAAAAAAGAAGCACGCAAACTTGATCGCTTTACAATTCTGGCAATGATATCCAGTATCGAAGCTATGAAATCCGCCGCGTTAGCACATGGTAATACGGGTATTGATCCGGAACGCTTTGGTGTGATTATAGGCAACGGTATCGGAGGTATTGATACGCTTACGGACGCCTACCGCGCCTTATTTTTAAAAGGGCCGATGCGGATTCATCCCTTAACCATACCAAAAATGATTTGTAATATCGGTCCCGGAAATATTGCAATCAGATTTAATGCTCAAGGGCCGTGTTATGCGGTTGTCACAGCGTGTGCTTCCGGTACGGATGCCATCGGTAATGCCTATCATGCTATAAAAAGTAATATAGCTGATATTATGATTACCGGCGGTACCGAAGCTCCGGTAACAGAGGTTGCTTTAGGGGGATTCTGCGCAATTCAGGCATTGACCCGAAATTATAATGATACTCCGGAGAAAGCCAGCAGACCCTTTGATAGGGATCGGGACGGGTTTATCTTGGCAGAAGGAGCCGGTATCATAATAATTGAAGAACTCGAGCATGCTAAAAAGCGTGGAGCTAAAATACTTGCGGAAATTGCCGGTTATGGTCTTTCCTGTGATGCCAATCATCTTACCGCACCTCATCCGAACGGTCGTGGCGCGATACAAGCCATGCAAATGGCCTTAAATGTGGCTAAGATGCAGCCAAGCGATATTGATTATATTAATGCGCACGGAACCTCAACGCAGCTTAATGATCCGATCGAAACCAAGGCGATTAACAAAGTGTTTGGTGAACATGCAAAAAAGCTTAAAGTTTCTTCAACAAAATCAATGACCGGCCATATGATAGGCGGAGCCGGTGGTTTTGAAGCTGTTATTTCTATTTTAGCACTTCAAAATCAGTTCTTTCCTCCTACCTGCAATCACGACAATCCCGATCCGGAGTGTGATCTGGATTATGTTCCCAACAAAGGTTATAATGGTAAGATCCGAGCGGTAATGTCCAACTCATTGGGTTTCGGCGGTCATAACGGGATTTTAATATTTAAGGAATTTAAAAATTAAGAGGAGTTTAGCTATGAAGCAGATTACCCAACAGAATTTAATAAACGCCTTCGGCGGTGAAAGCCAAGCACATATGCGTTATCTGCACTTCGCGGGAAAGGCAAAAAAGCAGCAGTTTCCCAATATGGCGCGGCTGTGGCGGGCGATCGCCCATGCCGAATACGTCCATGCGGGTGATCATTACAAAGAGCTTGCCCATTTGGACGGAGGATTCGTGGCCAACAGTATGGCTGCTTTCGGCCCGGGTGATACCATTAAAAATATCAGACTTTCTATTGCAGGTGAATCATTTGAGATTGATGAAATGTATCCCGTTTATATAGAAACCGCAAAGCTGCAGCATGAGCCTGGTGCACAAAAGAGTTTTGAATGGTCTTATGCAACGGAAAAAGTCCATAAACAGATATTTGAACAGGCTTTATCTGTAATTGAAAAAGGTTCGGATATCGATTTGGGGCCCGTACAGGTATGCGAAGTCTGCGGTTACACGCTGGAGGGAGGTGCACCTGATGTATGTCCTCTATGTAAGGCAAAGAGAGATAAGTTCACCGAATTCGTCTGATTTACATTATAATTACTTGTATTCGTGTTTGCCAGATTAAAATATCATTTCGTATATGTGAGAGGAAAGCATTTTTTTTTGGATAAATTCCTTTTGGGTCTTGTGCAATAAGCAAATAAATAATATTTTAAACTTATAGATAAAAAATAAATGAAAGGAAGTAATTATGACCAGAAAAATCTTTTATACACTGTTATGTGTTATCCTGGTTACAGCCTGTGCTTCTCTTCCGGAAGAAGAGTATAAACTGGCACAGGAGAACCGCGAAGTTATTGCCAGACATGAATTCAATACCTATTTTCCGGATGAGTATGCTGAGGCGGAACAAAAATATGTGGATGGTGAAAGCACCTACGATAAAGACAATGCAAAATCCAAGGAAGCATTTGATGCCGCCAATGCCTTATATCAGGATATCATCAGACAAGCCTATCCGCTGCATATAGATGCCAAAAAGACTTACGCCAATTCTTCTCGTGACAAAGCTAAGAATATTAAAGCCGATGTGGCTGTGAAGGACGATTTTGCCAAAGCGGATGAAGAGTATCAGATTGCTCTCAGTTTAAGCCAGGAAGGTAAGTATGATGAAGCGCTTGTGCATTTAGAGCAGGCAAGAACACTGTTCGAGAATGCTTACGAGGTTGCAAAAGAAAAACATGATAAAGCTAAAACCTCCATCGATTCCGCCCAAGAACAGATTTATAAGGTTGATGAAATGATTATTGAAATAGAAGGAGAGCCGGGTGAATCTGATGAGGAAGGAGAAATACAATGAAAATAAAAAGAGTTGTTATTATGAGTATGTTAATTTTAGTTGCTTTTTTTACTCTGCAATCTATCGTTTCAGAGTCGCTGTATCAGAATGAATGGTATTTAAAATCAAAGGAATATCTGCAAAAAGCTCAAGTTGCTTTCGGTCAGGGAGATTATGACAAAGGGAATGAATACGCCCAGATGGCCGAGGAATATGCCGGAAAAGCAGAAAACGAAGCAAATAAGCTGTTTATTAAACATAAGGCCAGTGCCAGCAGACAGGAAGCCGAAGCCAATCTCAACAAGGCCAAAGATCTTGGCGCCGATACAAATCCGGAGACAACAGAGCTGTACGCAATAGCCAAAGACGAATATGACAATGGAATGATTGAGCTGGGCAAAGCAAGTGATGGGGGGATCGGAATGGAGGAATTCAAGCCCCTACTCACGCAAGCGATCGAATATTTTGAAAACAGCAGCGAGCACTCCAAAAATGCTATCACTGCGATTCAGGATATTGCGGTTATTGATAAGCTTATGCAGGATACCAAGCAGGGATTAAAAACCCTTTTGGACAAAGGCTATATTACTGAAGGTGATTCCGACGAAGAACAGATTTCAGGCATGATAAACTCAGGCGAGGAAGCATACCAGAACAAAAATTATCTCGATGCCAAAGATTATCTGTCCCAGGCAAAAACCCGGATAGCCGATCTTATGCAGAGAGGTGATGCCAGTGCCTTATATAATAAAGCGGAAAATGCGCTTGCGCAGGCAACCGCGGGGGGAGTGGATGAAAGTCATCCTGATGAGTATAACAGTGCGACTACGCTGCTTAGCTCTGCTAAGATTGATCTTGAAAACTTCCAGTATCAGGCAAGTATGAATAAATCACAGCAGGTAATAGATACGCTCATGATCTTTGGTATTGGCAGCAGCGCTGCTTTACCAAAATACTATAAGGTTAGATTGCTTTCACCGCGGCGCGATTGTTTTTCTAAAATCGCGGGTTATGATTTTGTTTATGGAGATGAGTATAAGTGGAGAATCCTCTACGAAGCAAATAAAGATAAAATACCTGTAGCCACAAATCCGCATCTTATTCTGGTAGATTTTATTATCGAGATTCCCAGTTTAAAGGGTGAAAGAAGAGAAGGAACTTACTCTCCCGATCAAGAATACACACCGATCAGTGAGATTGAAGGAGACAATAGCCAGTAGACAATATTAAACTGTACTAAATTTAATTCTCACAGAGCTCACAAAGGATATAAGTGAGTTCTGTGAGACATGTTTTTTAAAAGAGACTAATGTGCTAAAATATTATGGATGGCTGACAAAAGGTCTTCGGACTCAAATGGTTTAGTAAAGAAAACCGATGTGAGATTATCGGTCTTATCTAATCCTTTTATATTATCATCATAACCGGAAATAAATATGACTTTTATATTGAGAAGCTTCTGCTTTATTTTTCTGGCAAGTTCGTATCCGTTCATTTTAGGCATTATAATATCGGTTAACAGGAGATCAATGGTTGTACCGGGATGTTTTTGTATGTACTCCAGTGCTCCCGGACCATTATTCGCTTGAATAATGGTATACCCGTATCTTTTTAAAATATTGGAATAGGTCTTTCTTAAAACCGGTTCATCTTCAACAAATAAAATTGTCTCGTTTCCATGAGGTGCCGGTTTATTTACTATGCCTGCTGAATCAGTTTCTACATGACCTTTAGCAATGGGAAAGTAGATATAAAAGATCGTGCCTTCTCCATATATACTCTCAACAAAAATGTATCCATTATTTTGTTTGATCATATTATAGCAGATTGCCAATCCCAGTCCTGTGCCCTTCCCTTTTTGCTTTGTCGTATAAAATGGATCAAAAATATTGGGGAGCTCTCCCTTTTTTATGCCCTTGCCGGAATCATGAAGGGCAATCAATATATATTCTCCGGGAGGTAGTGCGCTGAATTTATAGTTTTCATTAACGGCAATTTTTTCAGTAGTTATTATAAGTTTTCCACCGTCAGGCATAGCCTCTTTTGCGTTTAAAATTAAATTCAGGAGTACTCGTTCTAATTGATTTTTATCTGCATTTATCTTGGCTGCATTTAAGGATGGAACAATACTCAATTCAATATTCTCACCGATTACAGATGTCATCATCATGCTGAACTCAGTTAATAAATCGTTTATATCGAGGATAATCGGTTGCTTGGTTTCAGTTTTGGTAAAGGTTAACAACTGTTTTATTAACTCGGAAGCTCTTTTTACCGCTTTGCTAAGCTCATTTATATTTTCATATGCCGGACTATTCTTTTTAATGTAAAGCCTTGAACATTCAATATTGCCGTTAAGAATGGTAAGAATATTGTTGAAGTCATGAGCGATTCCTCCGGCAACACGCCCCAGCGCCTCCATCTTTTGTGATTGATGGTATTGGTGCTGTAATTTTAGTATTTTTTCATTATCTTTTTCGATCTTAGCGATTGTTTGAGTGAGATACTGGTTTTTACTTTGACTGGTTTTTTCTTGAAAGGTAAATTCCCTCCGAAAACTAAAGGTTAATTGCACAAAAAAAGCTAGTAAGTATATCGCTAAAATAAAAAACACATCCTTTATGCTAAAAATGCCTTTAAATACAGTCAGTTGTAAAATAAATACTCCTACAAAAAGGGGTAAGGTTATCCGCATAAACAAGTTCTTTTTTCTTTTCCATTTAATAGCATATATGCAGCTGCGGGCACCTGTAACAGCGCATTGGTTCTCTTTTATCTCGGCTGACGATAAACCCATACTGAGGGGGATACTTGCAAGCATGCCTTTTATTGTAGCGCAGTTGTATTGTGTCTGTTTATACTTCTTGTAAAGTTTTACTTCGACTATCATTGAGTCACGTGTAGAGGAAAGAATTTTTAAATAGCCGATTTTCGCATATCGCTTGTATATATTTTTTGTGCATATCATTTTATAGAGTAACTTTGGTGAACCGGACCACATTTTGTTATACACAATAAAGAGAAGGAAATCAAAATATGATTTAGGATTTATTTGAAAAGCTGCTTTATACGGAGCCAGTTCATCCCCTGTTACTTTAACTATTTTTCTGAGTAATTCATTATAATAGGAAAAGGACATCCAATTGTTTTTGTTTTTTAAATAGGCGATAGAAAGTCCCAGAGGCTCTACTATTTCAATCATCCTTTTCGTGTCATATAATTCTTCCAAATATCTGATAAAGGGAATTGTGAGTTGGCAGTGGAGTTCCTGTTTTCTTATATCAAACGCATGATTTAGCTTATTCATCAAAACCACCTTTTTGTCCAGGAGATAAAACCTTTGGATTTATATACCATGACCAGTGGTTTTTTCCAGGCATGCGCTATGCTTGCGTGGAGCGGTATTTTTTTTAAATGAGAAAGCTGTTTGTGATTGAGAATGCTTAACACAAGCAGATCGTTATCCGTTACACTTTTTAATGAATACATCATTTTATGAGGTGAAATTGCTTTAAGGATTTTTACTTTTTTATCATGAACTTTTGCCTGTAATTCGGAAATATATTTTTCCGTAAACGCTTTGTATTTATTTTCCACAGGAAGAAAGGAAATAATTCCTGAGGGCTCGCATAAGCGCTCCGCAACATCCACAGCGAAATTATCACTTTGATTCATGAAAAGAGGCACTACAATTTTTGTAAAACTCTTGGTACCGCAGTCCTTTAGAATAATAATATCACAGGGACTGCGTGAAATAACATAATCCAAGATACTTCCCATACTATGCTTTAGATCCGTTTTTTTACCATGCCATCCCATGATGATAAGATCGGTCTTTTTTTCTCGTGCCGCGCTTATTATCCCGCGTCCGATATTGCGGCAGTGGCGGATGGTGGTAGTAATGGGGAACCTGGGCAGTAAATAGAGCATGGCTTCAACGAGTGCTTCTTTTCCCTCTAAAAGGTGCTCCTCTATACTTTGTTTTTTGGCGTCGTAGAGAGAAAGCTGATCAGGGACCGGCACCATATGCAGCAGCTTTATCTGAGATTCCCTTCCGGAACAAAGTTTTATAGTGGTTCTGACAATTGAAAGCGCGTTTTTGGGATTGGCAATTGGAATTATTACCTGGTATTCCGTACCAGCGGCAGGCACCTCCTCCCTTTCCTCCAGTACCAGGATTTCGTCTTCGGTAGGAGTTACTCTAAACCGTGAATAGAATACATAGATAAGAATGCCCAATCCAATCCATAAACCGGCGACTATCCATGAAATATAACTGATTTGCCGCAGTTCAAAGGCAAGGATGGGCTGTAGGATGATCGCGATTAGAGGAAATAGAGGAAAGAGCGGCATGAGATAACCATAGCGAAGTTCGTTTCCCATATTCAATCGTATTTTAATGGCACACAGATTGACGATGAGAAAGAGAAAAAGAAACATTATGCTGGCGCTGGCTGCCACACCTTCGGTTGGTAAGAGAACGGCATTGAGCAGAATGACAATCGCAGTAAAAAAAAGAGCCGTATGCGGTGTTCTTCTCTTTTTAGAAATAGCAGCAAATACTTTAGGCAGCATTCTGTCTCTGCCCAGTGCGTAAGAAGCACGGGTTGCCGAGTAGATCGTGGCGTTTAAGGCTGATGTTGAAGCAAAAATAACAGCCAGAGTAGCCAGAAAACTACCCATAGCCTCCCAGGGGAAAAGCCTGGTAATCGCTGCTCCGAATCCGTTTTTTTGATTTCCGATCCATATCCACGGTTCCGTGTCTACTCCGGGAGAGCCTTGTTTGACAGCTATAACCGCGGCAAAGCTTACCAGGGCATATATTACGCCTACAATAATTACAGAGTAGATCATGGCTTTGGGCAGATTTTGCCGCGGATTTATCGCTTCTTCGCCTGCCTGCGCAATAACCTCATAGCCCTCAAATGCCACATAGAGAAATCCCATTGAGATGAGGATCTTCTCCCAACCGGATGCGATGAAAGGAGAAAAATTAGTCAAGCGCTGCGGATCAGTTGTCGCCACGTACACACCGGTAAGGCCGATAAAGAGGAGAAAAAGACACTGGCCCAGAGTTATTACAGCCCCTAGTTTGCCGGTTTCGGAAGCCCCACGGTAATTAATATAAATGAAAAAGATGATTATAACCGCCGCTACAAAACGCTCAAAGTAACCGAAAAGGCCTTCGGGAATCCAGTTAAGAAGCCCCAAAGCCTTAAAATACCCAACTGTATATTCCGAAAATACAATCGCATACATGCTGCCGGCCACACTGGAAGCAAACCACTCCATCCAGCCGCCTACGAAACTGGGTCCCCGGCCAAAGGCTATGCGGGTATAATTGTACGCGCCACCCGCTTTGGGGATGGCCGAACTCAGTTCGGCATAAGACATGGCTGTGCATAATGCGAGTATGGTATTAAGGGCAAAGGTGACTATCAGACCTCCGGGGCCGACTATGGGAATATTCTTGCCGATACCGATAAACACTCCCGCGCCGATCATCATCCCCACGCCCATCATGATGAGGTGAAAAAGAGAAAGCTCTCGTGAGAGCTCATAGGTTACATGTTTTTTATTTGCCAAGGTTAAAGTTCCCTCTTTATCTCATCGAGGGTCTTAAGCTTTTTTGAAGCTATGGTATTTATAATTTTTCTGCTGCGGATAACAAGGCCAAACACCAAAATAAAAGAGAGGAAAATTAAGATTATTCCAATAATGATATCATACATACTAAAAAAATATTTTATAGAGGCCGGATAATGATATATAAATCAACTTTCTTAGTCAAGGAAGGGTATTTTATATTATAATCTTGACATATTATTAAATAATTATATTATTAAGTTATCAAAACCTATGGAACAGAATTTACCTAAAATATCTAAAACTATAATAGTCATTCTGATAATACATACCGTATTCTTTGTACTCTCCGTATTTGTCCGGGAAATAGGAAATATTTTCGCTCTCTATTTTTTAGATACACCGGCATCGAATATAACTCTGCTCTATAGAATCTTTAGCTATCCGCTTGTCTATATTCATGCAGGGGGAGACAGCCTGTTGGGTTTTATGCTTTTTGCTCTTTTTATGTGGTGGGTGGGAACTGCACTCGAACGAGAATGGGGCAGCAAGCTCTTTATCCTGTTCTATGTCATTACAATCGTTGTTTCCGGGATACTGTGTTTATTATTATTAAATCTTATCGGTATTCCTTTTCCCATAATGGGAACATCCGGAATAACTTTTGCCATCATTGCGGTTTTTGCCTTTATCAATCCCAATTCGCGCTTTTATCTATTCGGTATCTTCCCTGTAAAAGTGAAATGGCTCTTACTGATATCTCTTGTCTTGACCTTTTTAATTCCTTCGCCCCTCTATATAGTATATAGTTTGGCTATTCAGCTTATTACAGGCTTATGCGCGGTCGTTTTCCATATGAGTGTGTTCCCTCTGCCCCTCTGGCTGGAAGCTCGTGTGCAAGGTTTTAAGGAAGACCGTAAAAGCAAGGAGTTTAAGAAAAAGCGCAGAAGATTTACTGTGTATAAAAACCCCAAATATGAAAATGGAATTAAATCTCCAAACAGACTTGAAGATGAAGAAATAAGAAAAATGGCTAATAGGGAAATAGATAAAATATTGGATAAGATTAAAAAGAAGTCGGATGCTTCGTCGGACAAAGAAGAAAAGGATAAAAAATAAGGTAACTCCGGTTTTAGAGGAGCAGATATGAATAAATTGGTTTTCATGCTTTTAATCTTTTGCTGCTTTCATTTTTCCGTAAGCACCGATTCGGCCCCGGTGCTGCCTTCTCCGGGCGGTACGGTTATGCCCGAAAGCAATAATGATATTGCCTTGCAGAGAGAGGTTATAACCATCCAAATTTACAGAGAAAATTATAAAGTAACGGTTAATTATCTTTTTAAAAACCACGGTAATGCTCAGGAAGTGGTTATGGGTTTTCCTAATGAGGAAGGAATGATGGGGGAAACCAATTAAGGGTGGAAAAAAAGTTGGCCGAAGAGCTCGAATATCATAAAAAATATTTTGAGTGTTTTAAAGTGGTTTTTAAAAGGGGAGAAACCAAATATATAAAGAATACATATTCTCATTTCTATGAACGCGATTACGATGACAGTATGCGAAGGTTAACATATATACTTACTACAGGCAGCTTATGGAAAGGCAAAATAGAATCCGTAAAGGTAAATATAATCTTAGAGGATATAACATTTCATGAGATCAACCAGACAAGTCCTTATTTTAAATTCGATAAAGGCAGAAGCTTTCGGGGAGTGGATATCAGTCCGGCTTCATATAAAAAGGTTGCCAATGGCTATAAAATGGAGTTTAGTAATATTGAACCTGATTTTGACATAGTTATTACCATGCCTCCCCTATTATACAATTACGCCAAAGCCAGTTC
>CAZEPL010000010.1:43034-59780 GCA_964514135.1 uncultured Spirochaetaceae bacterium
TCTTTTGATTACTCTCCTAAAAATGTATTCGACGGAGATCCTGCTACTGCATGGGTGGAGGGTGTAAACGGTTCCGGTATCGGTGAATCTCTAACAGTCGATATTACTTCTTATTAGACGTATATAACGGCAGCATGTATAATGATACGTGTATTGCTGAAATACAACTTTTTACTTCTGATATGGGATTTATCGACTGGTAGCAGATTATATCTATTTCAAGAAGTAACGTGCTCCTCTTTTAAGGTTATTGCCTTCGCAGAGGTTTGTCCGGCTTAAAAAGTATGTTGTTTACTTTAAAAAATGTGTTAATATGGATATTATCAGGTATCGGGAAATAGCATAAGCTAAAAATGTAAATTAAAAAAAGGAGGCCGTCTATGGCAGAGGATGTACAACAAATTCGCAGTTTACTGGCGGATGTAAGAAAAAAATTAATGCAAAAAACAAATGTAGTAGCTACCGGGATCGGATATAAAATAAGCGAAGGTAAGAAGACCGGCCGGCTGTGTATTGTTTGCAGTGTGCAGGAAAAAAGGGCTGAGACAAAATTAACAAAAAAAGAGCTGATCCCTGCTCAGATTCAAGGGGTGGTGACCGATGTCTATCCCACAGGACTTATTTATGCGCAGGGCGACCACAAAACACGGTTTAGACCCGCTCCGGGCGGTGTGAGTATTGGGCACAAATATATTACTGCGGGCACTTTAGGATGTTTGGTAAAAAAGCAGGGAACCGTTTATATTCTTTCCAATAACCATGTACTGGCAAACACAAATCAGGCCGAGATAAATGATATTATTCTGCAGCCGGGACTGTTTGACGGAGGAAGTTCTGAAAAAAATCATCTGGCGCGTTTAAGTGAGTTCGTACCCATAACATTCGAGGGAGTTAAAAGCTCCTGCTTTGTGGGCAGGGCAGCGGCTGCTCTTTTGAATGCATTGGCATGTATTATGAGGAGTAAAACAAGGTTACAGCCCGTGAGAAAGGCTTTGAGGGATAACCTCGTAGATGCTGCTCTGGCCCTCCCAATTAAGCAGAGTGATGTTACAAGTGATATTCTGGATATCGGGGCGGTTTCCGGACTGGCTGAAGCAAATTTGGGTATGTCAATAAAAAAGAGCGGGAGAACCACAGGCTATACAACAGGTGTCATTCAGCAGATCGATGCTACGGTAAAAGTTAATTATGGTGAAAATAAGAGCGCGGTATTCTCAGATCAACTGGTAGCCGGTAATATGAGTCAGGGAGGAGACTCCGGCAGTGCGGTTCTTAATAATAAAAATAAGCTGGTGGGTTTATTATTCGCCGGAAGCAATAATAGTACGATAATCAACCGTATTCAGCATGTATTTGAGCTTTTGGAAATATCGCTGCCGTGATAGAGTAAATTGTCACTAAAGAAATGGATTCCACAATAGAAAGCATAAAAAAAATCAAAAGGCGCTATGAAAAAGAATGGCTTTCACAAAGAGGAGTTGTGAGTGTGGGAATCGGTATTCTGTCTTCCGGTGCGGTTGGTATTATCATTGGATATACGGAGAACTTCGGCTATCTCAAACAGCAGATACCGCGGCAGATAAATGATATAATCATCGAGTTAAGGAAAACAAAAGATATCAAAGCCCTTTAAATATTATCGCAGATTATTCCGTCAATTTTTTTGTATTATACTACAGTTTCCCCTATTCTTATTGTATATGGCGGGTGTTTTACAACATTTTACATTTTTTTACAAAAACAAAGTTATTTTTACCCATGTTGCTCGTATAATAAAGACGATACATATTTCATTTTATAAGCACCCGGAGGTTCTGTCATGAACAGGAAAAGAGCGCACAGCAATTTTTTTATCTGGCTTTTAGGATTTATCCTCATGGTAATATTACCGTGTGTACTGCAAGCCGAAAGCGTAAGGGAGGATCCGTTTTCTCCAAACGGAGGCGGTATTGATCAACAAGACGTCATTTCCAAAGCAGAGGATCTTATGCAAAAGCAACGCTACTCGGAAGCTTACCGTTTGTTGCAGGCAGGTCCTATTGCGGAACAAGCACGCGATTATGCGGTCTGGCTCAAAGCACTTGCCTTATTTAGGGCAGGTGATGTTGATAAAGCCCTGCAGGTGTGTCTGCAAGAAGCCAGTCAGAGTCCTGACAATCAATGGCTGCATAAAATACGATTTTTAACGGCAGACATTCATATACAGAAAAAGAACCATGAAGCTGCTGAGAAAATATACCGGGAAGAAGCAATCCGTCTGCTTTCTTCGGAGCGTAAAGGTGAAGTAGCGGGTGTATATATTAGATTTGCCGAGATGCTTGCTTATAAACCCAAACCGGATGAACTCAATATTCCGGCACCTGATTATAAAAAGGCTTATACCTTTTATAAAAAGGCATTGGAGCTGGAGATAGGACTTAAGTTAAGAGAGAATATACGCTTTAAAATGGCCCGTATGCAGGAGCTGTCCGGTTCGTATAGTGAAGCCATCCGTGAGTATCGTGAGTATTTAACGGAGTTCGATCCTTATTGGCAGGCTGTAAGCAGCTCTCAGTATAATGAAGCTAAGAAACTGGAGGTTCCGGGATTGCATTGCGCAGAAGCCCGCTACAGACTGGCGGAGAGTTATCTGCGCAACTCAAATCTCACTAATTCACGAGAGGAATTTGAAGACCTGCTCTCCCTGTTAGATCAGATTAAGGCAGAGGATATGAGGGAAGGAGATTTACAGAACACGGAGCTTATTAAGAAATGGAGAAGACTGGCTATGCGCCGCATTCCGTTTACTTATAAATTCCCCAAACCTCAAAATGATATGGAGCTGGAAGCAGGATTGGAAAAAGCGGCTGCCTACCTTAGCTTGTTTCCGGATGATTCTCTTTCCGTAACTGCTGCCTGGTATGCAATTTTAGCCCTTAACTACCGGGGCCGGGCGGATCAGACGGTTGCTGCTATTCGTGATTTTGTAGACGGAAAAGGATTTAAACTAAACCTTAATGAGAATGAAGAAGAGAGAGTACTGCGGGAGGAGCTGGGATTTAAGCAAACACCGGTCGAGCAGTATGAAGATTTGCAGAAGAAAGCGCTTTTTCTTATGGGTCAGCTCTTGTTTAATCAAAAGAAGTATAAAAAATGTATAGCTGTATATACCGAATATACTCTTAAATTCCCCAATGGAGCGGATTGGACAGGAGCACAGCGCGGGATATTGGATGCCGAATATTATGTTGGCGTGGATCTGCTTAAAATCAAGGAGTATGAGCAGGCCAAGCAGGTCTGGGAGGAATTTCTGATAAAATATCCGTTGGATCCGAGATCACGTCAGATTCTTTTTACCCTGGCAATGATCGAATATCAGCAGGGAATAGAGTTTAAAAATAACGGTGCAACCGAACAAGCGCAGAGCAGCTTTAAAAAGGCGGTAAACGCTTTTAGAAGATTAATCAGCAAATATCCGAAAACAGAAGAGGCCTCCCTGGCACAATTTCGCATGGCTGAAGTTTTGGAATATGAGCTTGCCGATTTACCTGAAGCATTACAGGCTTACCGCACACTGACCTGGGGAGCTTATTACCAAAAGGCCAGGGACAAAGTTGAGCAGATGGTGAATAAATCGCTCTTACTCACAACAGAGCGTGTCTACCGCACTAATGAGACGACCAAAATAAAACTCCAGCTGCGTAATATTCAAACGGTGCAGTTAAAAATATATAAACTGGATATGGCAGATTACTTCCATAAATTCCACACCATCCGCGGTGTGGAATATCTTGATCTGGCTTTAATCTCGCCGGATAAAATATGGGATGTGGAGATCAAGGGCTATAAGGACTATCTTCCTATTGAACAGCAGATAGAAATACCTATGCAGGGACCCGGTATGTACGCGGTTAATGTTTCAGAAAAAGATCTGGAGGCCACCACTCTGGTAATTCGCTCGGATATTGAGATTTTGCTAAAATCATCGCGTACGGAGGTATTAGTCTTTGCCCAAAATATGCGCACTAATAAGGGAGCAGCGGCAGCCGATGTGCTGATTACCGACGGCTCAAAAGTGCTCTTTTCAGGAAAGACCGGGAGCGACGGTGTTCTCCTTAAGAAAATTGAAGAACTTAAAAGTTCTGAGAACTTATGCGTTTTTGTAAATCAGAGCGGTAATATGGCCTCAAACAGACTGGATTTATCCTGTTTGGGATTCAGTAAGGGGCTGGCACCCAAGGGGTATATTTATACCGACCGCCCCGTGTACAGACCGGGGCAGATAGTCAAATTGCGCGGTATTATCCGTGATGTAAAAGAGGGCGCGTATTTCGCCGATCAGGGAATGAAAATGCTTTGTGCGGTAGTAGACTCGAGGGGGAGCATTATTTTTGAAGAGAGTGTGAGTCTCTCACGCTTTGGGAGCTTCGAACTGCAGGTGCACTTAGGCACAAAAGCAGCGCAGGGTACATATACCATCCGTTTAAGAACGGCGGAGGAAGAAGAGGCAAGGCTGGCCTTTGCCGGAAGCTTCATGGTTGAGGAGTTTAAAATAGAAAAAATACAATTGGATATCGAGTTCGATAAACAGGTTTATTTCAGAGGTGAGACTATAAAGGCAGCGTTTAAGGCCAGTTATTACTATGGCCAGCCGGCAGCAGGCGTTGAGCTGCGTTATGTTCTCCCGGACGGAAGAACGATTACCGAGAAAACCGATGAGCAGGGAGGACTCGTCATTCTCTTTGATACGACACCCTTCTCTTCAGGTACCTCGTTGGCTTTCAAAGCAACACTGCTGTCTGAAAATGTCACAACTCAGGGCCGGGCGCTTTTGGCCAGCTATGGTTATATTGCCAGCATTGCTCCCAAACGTGAGGTATCTCTGGCAGGAGAGCCAGTTGAAATAACTGTGAAGACCGTAGATCCTGCGGGTAATCCCGTTTCAAAAGAGCTTGAGCTTCATGTATTAGTGCGGGAAGTAGAAGAGGAGGATCCTCTGCTTTCCGCTATTCCCTGGTTAAAGCGTGATACCGTGCTTGTCTGGGCGGAAAAAGAGCTGAAGGTACTGCCGTTTCAAACGGATGAAAGTGGTACAGCCCGCGTAAGCTATACGCCGGACCAAGGCGGACAGTATGTTTTCCGGATACGCGGCAAGGACCGCCTGGGTAATATTGTGAGTGCTGAAGCCTTTACTATGGTTTCAGGCACAGAAGACAAAATACGATTGAGGATATTTGCCGAACAGCAGCATTACAAAGTGGGGGACAAGGCCGATATCAGGATTATTTCCCGTTTGGATCTGCCGCGGTTAGCTCTGCTCACGTTTGAAGGAGAAGGTGTTATCAGCTATCAGCTTAAAGAGATAAAGCAGGGAGAGAATCCTCTGCAGTTTGCAGTAGGGCATGAACACTTTCCCAATTTTGCGGTCAGCCTGGCGATAATGGACGGTAATAAACTTGAGGCCGCAGCTCTGCCCTTTACGGTAGAGCGTAAGCTTCTTATCAGTATAAAACCGGAACAGGAATACTATGCACCTGGTGAAACGGCGCGCATTCACGTTGAAGTAAAGGATCATCAGGGCAAACCTGTGGAAGCTGAATTCTCGTTGGCATTGGTAAATGAGGCCATCTATGCAAGTTATCGTGATCCTGCCCCGGAAATTGTGGCATTCTTTCAAAAAGGAGCAGAGCGGCAGGCTTTTATGCGCCTTGAAACAAGCTGCACCTTTTCCTACCTGCCTCGGACTACAAAAGCCATATCCGAGTTCCTTGAGGAAGAAGGGCGTTTGGCCAGTGGGGAAGAACTGCTGTATGAAGATGATCTAGAATCCAGAACGCGGGTAGAGACAGAAAACGCCAAGAAGGAAGTAGGAGGAATGAAAGAAGGGGTGGAAGAATCTGCCGTTACAACCACTGACAATATGCCTGCTGATAAGACAACCGGCTATTCTGATGGCGAGTTAGAACAGAAAGATGAACAGGCGCGTAAAGAAAAGAGGGGTCTTGAGGGGTACTGGCAGGTATTTGTGATCACGGATACTGCCGGCACAGCTGCTCTGGAGGTACCTCTGCCTGAAAGCATCACTGCCTACAGGCTTACTGTAAAGGGCTGTACCCAGGAAACCCTTGTGGGAGAAAATACCGCAGGCTTAATAGTGCGTAAAGATTTCTTTGCCGAACTTAAGGTGCCCGGCCTTGTGCAGGAGGGTGACAGTATTCGGCTGCCGGCCGCTGTGCACAACCTGACGGACTATAAAGGACAGGTTGAGGTTACGGCTCATCTTACAGCAGATGATGATACGTTCGATCTGAAGCAGACAGTATCGGTTGAGCCGCATTCTGCGACAAATCTTGTTTTTCAGCCTTTTGCCGTTCCGAAAGCAAGCGAGCTTTCCGTGCTGCTTACAGCCAGTGCGGCCGGAACTACAGATCCTCTGCTTAAAGATGCGCAAGAAGTTGCCATCCCGATCCGACCGTGGGGTTTGGCTTTTTCCGATCAAAAATCGGGTGTGGCTGAGAACGACACAACACTCTTTCTAAAACTTGTATCAGATAAAGAGTATTCCAATATGTACCTGGATATCCATGTGGGTGCATCGCTCAATCAGGAATTAATAGACTTTGTATTGGAAGATTGGGAAAGACCGGTTTATGATTTTGATTTTGGCCAGGAAAGCTTTCCTGCACGGGAACCATCCGAAGCCTTGGCTCTCTCTGCACTTTTGTCTTACTTGGAAGCAGAGGGAGCTCCGGAAGAGCTGCAGCTCAGAGTAAGACAGAGGTTGCAGGCCTTGGTTTCACAAATTATTTCCCTGCAGCAGAAGGACGGAAGCTGGCGTTTCGGAACAGGAGCAAGCGCGATACAGATAACATGTCTTACCCACTGGGCACTGGCTGGTATCAGCACACAGGGAATTCTCATCGATGCAGCCGTACTAAAATCCAGTGAAGCATACCTCAAAAAAAGCTACTTAAGGTTAGATCAGGATGATTATGATTTAAGAGCCATGATCATGCATGCTCTTTCCAAAACAGGTGCGGCGGATTACACATTTGTAAACAGGTTATACCGGAATCGCAACAACCTGAGCAATGCCGCTTTGGCCTATACGGCTCTCTGTCTTAAGGCTCTTGATCACAGTGAGATGGCACAGGAGCTTATTGTGCTGTTGGATAAGAAAGCAATTGTTTATAATACGGCGGATGATTCTACCAGGAGCACGGCAAACCCGCATTACTGGTCGGGAAAAGATAATCAGCTTTGGGAGCGCAATGCCCCCGAAACAACGGCTCTGGTACTGTTAGCATACGAAGCGCTCAAACCCGATGCAGAGCAGGTAGCACAGGCTGTGCAGTACCTGCTGCGGGTAAAAGGGCCGTACGGCTATACGCCGGCTAAGACTAAGGGAGTAGCGGTAGCGGCTCTCACTGCTTATTACGATAAAGTAAAAGACATCAAGAGCGATTACGTATTAGGGATTACAGTCAATGACAAATCAGTAGGAGAGTTAAAAGCAATAGGGGGAACAGAGCGTGTTACCCTTCATGTACCGGACCAGGTAATTCAGCGCGGAGAGAATAAAATATATTTCAAACTGCAGGGGCGCGGTGAATATGTCTATTCAGCGACTCTGACCGGTTTCAGCGGGGATTTGAAGTATACAAATACATTGGATGATCCGGATTTTGAAGATAAAGACTATATTCACGAAAACCTCACATATAAAGGCATGACCGTGGGAAGGAGTACTATGGAGATCTCCGAGCTGGAGTACGGCAGGAGCGCTTTGGTAACGCTGGATTTCCACGACAATACGGAAGATAATTATATCATACTCATAGATCATATACCTTCGGGCGCAGTAGTGTTAAAGGATACCATAAATGGAAGTTTTAGCTCAGTTCAGATTGAGGACGGAAAACTGCTCTTTTACTTCGAGCCCCATAAGTACATATCTACGATTAGCTACCAGATCGCGGGTTACACACCCGGATCATATAAGGTACTTCCGCCTCTTTTAATTAACGCGCAAAATCCGGCTGAAATGTCGATAGGCAGCATATCCGATCTGTCCTTACTGGCTTTTGGCGAAAAATCGAGTAAACCATATGAGATGAATAAAGGAGAACTCTTTGCTATGGGTAAAGCCTATTTTGATGACGGGCTTTATGCGGATGCCATTTTGTTGCTGGAAAAACTCTATGCGCAGGATAAGAAATATAGTCAACCGAAGCTGGCACAGATGATGCTGTGGATCCGCAGCCAGGAGGAATTTTATAACGCTAAAAAATTGGTGGAATATTTTGAGATTTTAAAAGAAAAATATCCCGATCTTTTTATCCCCTTTGAACGCATACTCATTATCGGCAGAGCCTACCACGATATCGGTGAATACGAACGCTCATATATCGTGTACCGGGCGACAGTGGAAGCCAGTTTTTTAAAGGACGCGCCCATAGGAGGAGCCCTGGAAAAGGGAGGTGAGTTTTATGGCTCCATGAGTTTCTTGCACAAGCTCTGGCAGGAATATCCCGATAGTGCTCAGGTAATCACTACTTATTTTACCTTGGCGCAGGAGATATATAATAAAGCTCCTGAAGCTCCCAAAATTACAAGCCGCTTGTACCAAAACGCTGAGGGTAAACCTGTAAATTTTACCAAACAAGATTTTTTGCATGCTGCGGAAACCATACTCTGGCGTTTCATGTCCGTTTATTCGGGTAATCCTTTGGCTGATGATGCGGCTTTTACCATGATTAATCTTTCTCTCGATAAAAAAACTTATGAAAAATCGGTTGAGCTCTGCCGCCGCTACCGTGAAATCTTTAAGGAAAGCAATTATACCAGCAGTTTTCAGTACATGGAAGCTTTGGGACTCTTTTCTTTAAGAAGATATCAGGAGGCCATAAAAGCGGCGGGAGTTGTGGCTGAAGGGTCCAGTGAAGATCAGGAGCTGGCTCATTATATTCTGGCTCAAATCTACCATACTCAGCAGAAACCCGAGCAGGCTATCGAGCATTATAAGCGAGTTCAGGACAAGTATCCGGATGCCAGGGAAGCTATTACATATTTTGAAAGAAAATCCATCTCGATGAGCGAAGTAACCAGCTTTAAACCGGGTGAAAGAGTAGAACTTACCCTGCAGTATCGCAATATCAGGCATGCTTATTTTCAAGTCTATAAAGTGGATTTAATGAAGCTCTATCTTAAAGAGAAAAACTTGAGCCGGATTACTCATATCAAACTGTCCGGAATCTCTCCCCTTATTGAAAAGGATGTGGATCTGGGCAGGGGTACGGATTATGCTGATATGGAAAAGATAATCGGACTTAATCTTCGGGACGAAGGAGCATATCTTGTTATCTGCAGAGGGGACGATCTGTTTACCAGCGGTTTGGTTTTGGTTACACCTTTGGATATTGAGGTTCAAGAGGATGTTACATCCGGAAGAGTGCGGGTAAATGTGAAAGATATTGTGCGAAAAGCTTACGCCGATAATGTGCATGTAAAAGTGATCGGTTCCGCAAATGACAGTTTTGTCTCCGGTGAGACTGATCTGCGCGGTATTTTTATCGCGGACGGTATTAACGGCGCGGCCACGGTAATTGTGCGGGACAAGAAAGATCGCTATGCCTTTTACCGCGGTATGGCCTTATTAAACGCCGAAGAATATTATTACGAAGAGCAGACAGAGTCTAACCAGGATATAATGGAGGAGGAGTATCGTATGAACCTGAATGAAAAACAGATGAAGATGCGCGAGCTAAATCGTGGGAATTTAGATGAAATGTATAATGAAGACCGTTCCGGTGTGCAGATTCAGGAAGCGTATTAATAATTCTTAGCTTTTAAACAAAGCCCCGAATTAAAATCGGGGCTTTGTTTTGACCGCAGGACAACTTGTGAGTAACTTATAGACATGAGAATTAACAGGCTTGTGTTTTTACTTGTGCTTTCAATTTTTTTTATGATCGGAACAGTTATTGAGGTCAGGGGCGATTCAAGCTCGCTCATCTATCTCAATAACATTTTAAAGAATACGGAAAATAGTATTGATAAGAATTTAAAGCGCTTGTCCGGGGGGATACGTCTGCTTTCCGACGATCCGGCCAATTATGCTATTTACCAGCGGCTGGAAGCACACATCCGCGCGCTTAATAAACAAGTGGAAAACACTACCCAGCTGATAGCCTATTATAACTATGTGGAAGCCATGCTGGGGCATATGACGGATGTGCTGCAGAGAATTCGCGAGCTTATTATAATGAGGAGCAATTCGATTTACGGACAGGAGGATATAGACCTTATTAATTTCGAGATAGACAGGGGCTATGAGAATATTCTCTATTTGTTTAAAACAGCGCAGTTTAACAGAAAGGCCGTATTCGCGCTGTTGTATGAAGATGAACTTTTTAAAGAACGCTTTAAAACAGAGGTGTATTACCGGCTTGATAATGTGGATGTCATTCTTGACTTCATATTGAAGCAGCGGACCTTTTACGGCAGCAAGATAAATCAGATGGAGCACAGGCGAAAGGCTGAGATGATAGAAAGAGAAAACGCCGAGGATTTTCAGAGCACAATTCTGGATGTGGATTATGGCAGTGAAATAACTCTTCTAAAGCAAAACCAGCTTTTGTTTTTAATTAATATATTGCTTTTGAATGTAAATTGATGTTATCTGCCTGCGCGTTATTATTTATCAGTATGTAAGGAAAGATACTTTTTTATATATGCTATAAATTGGGTAAAATCCGAAATATTTCCTGTAAGTACATTATATACGTACTGTATATCTGCTTTTATGTATTCATGCACTAAAATATTTCTAAAACCCGCCATGCCTGTTATTTTATCGCTAAAATCTTTCGGTATGATTTCATTTTCTCCAAGCTTTTGCAGAATATCGGTATAGTTATTGATATTGTTCTCGCCAATTGCCGCGAGGATATGGCCGCCAATGTCTATCAGATTCTGAATTGCCAACTGCAGTCCGTGCTCCACAGCCCAGATAGTGGTGAGTTGCGATTTAAAATCTGTGAATGATATATTTTTATAGTGTTCCAGCTGTTTTATTATATTTTCTAATTCATTTATATGCTGAAAAACTATTTCTTTGTCTATCATTTTTCCTTCTGTTCAGAAATTAAAGCATGCTGTATTTTATATAACATGGGCTTAAAATCGAGGTACTGTTGTATATAGTAATATTCTCTCCTTTGTGTTTGTTTGATTTCTTTTGAGAAAATTCTTATACCTTTAGAAACTACTCTGTGGCACAGAAGAATATTTGCGTTATTTAGTATTACAAGGTCTACATTATTACTTGCAAGAAGCAGCATAAGCCGGCTTAAGATATGAGAAGTATATCCATACGGGTATTTGTTCTCATCAATTTTATTTTTATCCACATAAATCGCAATATCGATATCGCTTAAAGGAGTCAATTTTTTTTGCGCAAAAGATCCGAAAATATAAGCTGAAAGCACTTCATTTCTTTTTGAAAAATAGTTTTTGCAATTAATTATGAGTTCGTGTTTTTCTTTGTTTGTAAGCCGTGTTAAGTTTTTCATCTTTTGCATAATAAAAGTATAGCTTGTTTTTAAAAGAATGAAAAGCAAATATGCTTATTTGAATACAAGCATGTTTAGTGGAAATTATTTCTTAAGCCGTCACCGTTCCAGTTTTAAAAGCTCCTTTAATTCTCTGTCGCTCATTTCGGTAATCCACTTTTCTCCCGTATTCACGGTAAGCTCCGCGAGTGCTTTCTTATGCTCTATCATGTCGTTGATCTTTTCTTCAAACGTCCCTCTGGTGATAAAGCGGTACACGTTTACATCCCGCTTCTGTCCGATCCGAAAGGCCCTGTCCGTGGCCTGGTTTTCCACAGCCGGGTTCCACCATAAGTCATAATGGATCACGTTGTTCGCCGCAGTCAAATTCAGCCCTGTTCCCCCCGCTTTAAGCGAAAGGATTAATATTCTCTTTTTCCGCTCGTTCTGAAAGCCGTCCACAAGCTCGGCCCTCAGCTTTCTGCTAAGGCCCCCGTGCAGAAAGAGCGGTACGAACCCGAACGCCTTGTCGATGAGAGCCTCAAGTATATGGCCCATTTCCCTGAACTGGGTAAAGATGATCGTTTTTTCATTTCTGCTTATAATGTTGCTTAAGAGGTCTTTAAGCAGACTGCTTTTGCCGGACTGATCGATAGTACAGTTCTTTTCTTTCAGGTAAAGGGCAGGGTGATTGCATATCTGTTTGAGCCTTAGAATCAGCATCAGAATAATGCCCCGCCTGTGTATGCCCTCGGTGTTTTCGAGCATTCCGTCAACGGAATCCACAAGCCCCTGGTAGAGCGCGGTCTGCTCTTTTGTCAGGGCCGTAAACCTGTCGATAACCAGTTTCTCCGGCAGGTCTTTGATGATTGTTTTATCGGTTTTTACCCTCCGCAGGATGAAAGGCGCCGTCATCTTCCTGAACGACTGAAGCCTCGAGCTGTCCCTGAATTTTTCTATGGGGATGGCGTAATTCTCCTTAAAAAATTTCATGCTTCCCAGGAGGTCTTTCATAAGAAAGTCCAGAAGACTCCAGTAATCCATGAGCCTGTTTTCCACGGGTGTGCCCGTCATGGCGATTTTTAAGTCCGCCCTAATCGCTTTGAGCATTTTCGTCTGTGTGGTGCGCGGATTCTTGATATTCTGGGCTTCATCCGCGATAACAGCCAGCCATTTCTCTTTATGCAGGAACTCCTTGTCTCTTCGGGCCAGGCTATACGTCGTTATGACTGCGTCGGCACCCGTTTCTATTTTTCTGTCGCTGCCGTGGTATATTACGGAAACCAGGTCCGGCGCGAATTTGTTCAGCTCCCGCTGCCAGTTGGTTAGCAAACTGGCCGGAACCACAATCAAGGCCTTTTTATCCTTAAAACAACCGTCGTTTTTTAATTTCAGGAGCAGGGTGATGATCTGTATGGTCTTGCCCAGCCCCATATCGTCCGCCATGAGCGAGCCCAGGCCGATTTTACAGTTGTGGTACAGCCATTTGTATCCGTTTACCTGGTAGGGACGGAGAGTCGCCTTTAAATTGGCGGGTATCTCGACCTCTTCCGGGGTAAACAGGTTATTGATAACGTCCTTAAGCTCCCCGTCTGTTTGAACCGGTACGTTGTTGTACGTTCCTTCAAGCTGCATTTTCAAAATGTCCAGAGGACTGAAATCCGGCTTTTTTTCAAGCTGTTTCTTTATCTTCCGGATTTCCTGCGCGCTCAGGTATACGTAGCGGTCTTTTAATTTAATAATTCCCGAAGACTTTTCCGTAAGTGTGTCGAATTCTTCCGGGGTCATAAAGCTGTCTCCGATCGCTATCGCCCACTCGAAATCCATCAGGTTCATGAGGGACAGATAGCTGACGATGTTCCGGTCGCCCTTTTGTTTTTTCTTAAATGAAAGAGAGAGACAAGGGATAAGTACTTGTTTCAGCGCTTTGGGAAGCAGGGTTTCGATATTAAGGGTCTTCAAGACAGGGAGGGCTTCGAACCAGATAGACACAAACGATTCGGGTGAAACCCGCGCGGGCGCACCCGTTTTCAGCACGCTATTGACCACGGGGAGGTAGGTGGATAGAAGAGTCAGGTCTTTGAGCAGGGGAAATTTTTCATCGTTGCCGCTGTGTAAAAACTCGGTGAGCTGTTGGGGCTGGGTGAGTATTTCCCTCCTGTCTTTTACCAGAATGTCCACTGAAAACTCTTTTCCCTCCTGCTCTTCAGAAATCCTGATAACCGGGAAGCAGTTTTTAGGGTGAATAAAAAAGCGCGAAAGCCAGAGATGGATGGTGCCTGCGTTCTCCTTTTTCCCGAATCCGTCGGATATGTACTCTCCGCGGTTGAAAAATGCCGAGAGTATTTCATGGCGTTCAGTTTCACCCGCCGGCCTGAATAAGGTGATATAGTAGCTTATGAAAAAAGAGACAAGAAAGAGCACCTGCTCCCTTTTGGACAGCGGCGTGTCGCCGTATTTGACGATGTTGCAGGGTATGGCGTCCGTGAGTGCCTGGAATATGTTGTTTGTTTGGCTGTTAAACAGCGAAGGAATCCAGCGTATGATGTAGCGGTTTTTGCCCAGAGAGATAATGTCCGGTATGAACGCGCTCTTTTCCATAAGCATTAAGGCAAAGTTATGCACCATAACAAGAAAGGAAATCACGGGTGGGTATGTGTTCAGGTCTCCTATGGTAAGGATACGCAGATAATCCGCGACTGTGTGAAAACAAAGGGAATCGAAGGCAAGCGTCGCGTCCTTTGCTTTTAACGAGCCTTTAAAAGCGTATTTTGTTTTTTTTATCCTGATTTCCGCGCTCCCGTAGCTGGTTTCGGGAATATCTTCCATGATCTCCGATGTATTGATATAAGTTTTAATCTGCTTCCGCATTTTTTTGTAGCACAAGGCGAGTGTTTCCTTAAAATCTCCCTGTAAATAAAAGAGCGGTCTTTGGGTAAGCAGTTTGAGGGTCGGTTCTAAAAGAAGCGGAACAGTTGAAAAATCGATATGCTCGAGTTTTTCCTGGTAGTAGGTATATTTATTCGGTTTCTCTTCTACCAGAGAACCTATGCTGACTATTTCTTCAACTTCCGATTTCCCTGCCGATTGAAACATCTCAAGGATGTCGAATTTACGGAGGTTGAACAGGATAAAGGGATTTTTATCGATTTCGTTGCCCATAATGTAGATAACCGCGGCGATATGCTTGCACGGTACCGCCCAGTCCGGGCAGGAACATTGCATGTTCATCTCTTTCCAGGATGACGGAAAAAGTCCGATCCCCAGCCTGTTCAACTCCTCGTGCAGTTCTTCCGGAAGTATCCTGGCCTGAAACTGGGCCAGGTAGTAGGGATTGCCGGTGATGAGCCGGGCAATTTGCCCGGTTTCGGCTTTTTTAAACGCCTTTAATCTCATGGAAACGGAATACGGCCGCCGCTGCCTGCCTTGTACCCTGGCGTTAATGATGTTTTGGTTGATGGTTATGGAGAGCACCGATCCGTTTCGCGCGTAACGCTTTCCCCGCGGGAGCCTGTTCGAATAGTCGAAATTATTCAGGGCGTTAAGGAACCGGCCGCCCCACCATGTGTTGCCGAATTGGATTACTGCCATTGCGGAGAAGATTATACAGAAGAATCAGGGAGAATTCAATCGACATCGGTATTTTAATTTTTATACTTGCATAATGAAAAGAATATTATATAATGAAATACACTATTAAAAAAAGAATTGAGTAATGATAAAAACAGCCCGCTTAAGTTTCATAACCGAAGAAAAATTCAAAAAAAGAGACGCGGAAAAACTGCGCGGCTATTTCGGCACTCTTTACAAGGAAGAAGACCTGTTTCATAATCATAGAGATGAAAACAAGGTCATCTACCGCATGCCCTTTATTCAGTACAAAATTATAGACGGAATGCTCAATGTGTTCGGATACAACCGGGCCGTTCCGGTACTGACCGATAAATTTTTAAAGGTGAAACAAATAACAATCAACGGCCGGACGATCGACCACTTCGAAACACAGATTGCCGTAAAAGGTGAGGAGTTTTGTATTTCCGATGAGCTTTATTCCTATCGGTTTGAAAGCCTGTGGCTGCCGGTAAACCAGAAAAATTACTTATCCTACATCAACAACAAGCTGGATTTGAATAAAGTGCTGCGCAACAATATCCTCACTAATTTTAAAGGCTTAAGCATAACAGCGGATAAAAAGATTATGGCCAAGGGCGAATTCACGGAAAAGAAAGTTGTCATAAACAATATTGAATGGTTCGCTTTTTCAGGCCGGTTTGTGACTAATGTGAATATGCCCGATTATATGTCTTTGGGCAGGAATCGTTCAATAGGTTTCGGAAGCGTGAAGAGGCAGGAGAAATAGTTTTTGGCAGGGTTGATTTTTTGATGTATAATTACCTCAAAGAGTGACAGGCATTTCCATAAGAAAGGCTTACGAATGATAAAAAACTATAAGCTTTTGCGGGAACTTGATAATGAGTTTATACGAAACAATAAGCTTACTCATAAAAAGGCTTTTCAGGTTTTTGAAGCAATGTGGAAATATGCCGTAAACATGGGTGTGTCTCTTTTTGCTGATTCCGGGCAAGAAATAGAAGAGATCATCGAGTTTAAAAAACGTATAAACGCCGGTTTTTTAAGTAAAAAATAAGGCGGTATAATGTTCGAAGAGTTAATTGTTAAAATAACCTCTCAATTGAAGCAAAAGCAAATTGATTTCATCATAATTGGCGGTCAGGCGGTTTTATTATACGGTGAGCCCAGGCTTACCAATGATATAGATATCATTCTGGGCAAAGACACAGATTCTCTTTCATTGATTCTTGACGCGTGTGAAAAACTAGATTTCCGCCTGCTGGTTAAAAACAATGTGGAGAAATTTATCAAGAAAACAATGGTGCTCCCGTGTGTGGATAAAAAGACCGGAATCAGGATCGATTTTATTTTCTCTTTCACGGATTTCGAAAAAAGCGCGATTAACCGCGCCAATAAAATAAAAGTTTTAAACACCGAAGTACCTTACGCGAGTATTGAAGATTTAATTATTTTTAAAATTATCGCGGGAAGAGAGCGGGACCTTGAGGATGTCAGAATAATAATCCTAAAAAATCCGGGCATAAATAAAGAAACAATAGCTATAGAGTTGAAGAATTTCGATGCATTAGCGGAAACAGCCTCGTTTAAAAACTGGCGAAGGCTTATAGACGATGTTTAGAGG
>CAZEPL010000011.1:0-42001 GCA_964514135.1 uncultured Spirochaetaceae bacterium
CTCCCCCGGACAGACTCGAACTGCCGACCTAGTGGTTAACAGCCACCCGCTCTACCAACTGAGCTACAGGGGATTGATCCACTACAGCGATTCTTAGGTTTGCACCTTAATTATTACATATACTATCATACACATCTGTATAAAAGCGCAATATACCCGGGCAAACCTAAGAATTGCCTTTGCGTATATTCATTTAATTCAATTCTCATTTGTTAAAATGAGAATTGCTGAATCCACTATTCATAATAAGATTTTCAAAAAAAGTCAATACGGGGCCTGTTTTTTATGGCATATTTTTTAAACCGGGCAGTTTTGGCGATACATATCAAGGCAGCCCCGGAATAGTTATTTTTTCCCCGCATTGCAGGCAGCGCGCCCCCTCCACGCCCGGAAAGACGACCGTATAGCCCCTGCGCTCAATAAGGATGCTTCCGCAGTTCGGGCACACGGTATTGGTCTCATGAAATCCAACATTACCCACATATACATACTTTAAATACTCTTTGGCAAGTTCAGCCAGCTCGAGCACGCTCTGAGGTTGTGTGCGTGGAAGCGTATATTTGTATGTGGGGTAGTAACAGGATAAATGGTAAGGAATCGTGGGATCCAGACCGGCCAAAAAGCGGGCGATCTCTGTTATTTCTTCTTTGCTGTCGTTCTTTCCGGGAATGACCAGGGTGGTAACCTCCAGCTCAATCTTCCCTAGCGCCTGTTTTATAAAACGCTTTACCTGTTCCAACCTGCCGCCGATTTCTCTGCGATAAAAATCCTCGGTATAACACTTTAAATCGATATTGGCCGCATCCAAAACCGCCAGCAGCTCCTCTGCCGGTTCGGCATTGATGTATCCGTTGGAGACCAGCACATTCTTGATGCCATTGCTCCTGGCCAGTTGTGCCGCCTCCAGTACATACTCCAGATGAATCAGCGGCTCGGAATAGGTATAGGCCACGGCAAATGATTTCTTACGTGCGGCCAATTTAATAATACTCTCCGGACTGATAAATTCCGTTGCGGCCTCGGTAGATTGTGAAATGTGATAGTTCTGACAGAAAGGACAGTGGAAAGAACAGCCCACAAATCCGATCGACAGAATAGATGTTCCGGGATAAAAATGATAAAGAGGTTTTTTTTCAATGGGATCAATGGCCACTGCGGAAAGCTCTCCGTAATAGGGCAGCACAAGCAGGCCGTCTTTATTAAAGCGTACTTTGCAGATACCTGTTTTACCGGGGTCAATCAGGCAGTTGTTGGGACAGAGCTCACATTGAACTTTCTTATCTTTAGCTGTCGTATAAAAGCGTGCGTCCATCTCTGTTTTTAAAATACTCCATAATCAGCAAAAACTTCAAGAAATCTTAAAAAAATTCCGCGTCAGCCGCTCAGCTCTTTTATCCAGCGCGATCTGCGATAAAAGGTCTCGGCTAACAGACCAAGCACACATGCCGAAACCGTGCCTACCAGCAGAAAAGGGGGAGCAATTATAAACACACCCGGCCCCCAGATAATGACACTTGCTATGATAAGCTGAACAATATTACTGGTAAAGGCTCCCGCCATACTTACGCCCAGCAGTGTGATATGCCGTTTCATTATTCTGTGCAGTCCGATCATTGCCAAACCGCCGGCAGTACCTCCGGCGCAGGAAAATAGAAAAATATAAGAAAACAGGGTTCCGTAAATAAACGCCTGCGCTATTATTTTCAGAGCTATCAGCAACACAATCTCTTTGGGCTTCAACAGATAAAGCGAGATAAGAATGGGCAGGTTGGCGATACCCAGGCGTAAAAAAGGCAGGGGCTTGGGGATTATATACTCAATCGATGACAAAAAGAGTGCCATAGCGGCGAGCAGAGCAATTATCTCGGTTCGGTTAGTAGCTGAGGGCGTCAATATCTTCCTGACTCCTCCCTTCAATAGTAATCAGCACCTGGTTGGGCAGACAGGCAATCCACTCACCGGGCAGACTTATCTGTCCTGATTTTACACATATCTTTTCCGGACAGGGGGATGACCTGACATGCAGAGCACCTTCCGCAATCTCGATAAACGTGATACCCAACGGCCCATTAACGGAAATAATGCGAGGCTCGCTTAAAGCATAATAATATTCTTCGTTCTGTGATTTTATATGCGCGTAAGGATCACCGTACTGACCTGCATACACGGAAAAGGTTATCAACCCTGTTGTGCCCAGTATAATCACGAGAATGACAATATCGAAGATTTTTAGCTTCATAAGCTTTTAAAAACCGACCCGTTTTTTCTTTTTGTCATAGAGAGAGGGCTCTTATCCACAGCTCTGCGGTTTTTAAAAACAGAGCTAAAACTATGCCAATCGCTCTTTAATTGCCCCTACTTTATCCGTCTTTTCCCAGGAAAACTGAGATCTGCCGAAATGCCCATAGGCTGCGGTTTCTCTGAAAATCGGTTTACGAAGATCGAGTGCCTTAATGATACCGCCGGGGGTAAGATCAAAGATGTCTCTTACAGCCTGTTCAATTTTCGACTCGTCAGCTTTTCCGGTTCCGAAAGTACAGACATAGAGCGACACCGGCTCGGCTACCCCGATGGCATAGGCAATCTGTACTTCACATTTGGTACAGATACCGGCTGCTACGATATTTTTCGCGATGTAGCGTGCCATATACGCTGCCGACCTGTCCACTTTTGTGGGGTCTTTTCCGGAGAATGCTCCGCCGCCGTGGCTGGCCATCCCGCCGTAGGTATCGACAATTATTTTTCTCCCGGTAAGTCCGGAATCACCGTGCGGCCCACCGACTACAAACCGGCCTGTGGGATTAATATGATAAATCACATCGCCTTTAATAAGCTCGCTTGGCAGAGCTTTTTTAATTATCTCTTCTATCATGCCCTGTTTAAGATCCTCATACTGAACATCTTCCCCATGCTGATGAGAAAGCACCACTGTGGTAATAGCTTTGGGCTTGCTGTTTTCATACTCGACCGTTACCTGGCATTTTCCATCCGGTCTTAAAAAAGACAGCACTCCACTTCTCCTCACCTCTGCTGCTTTAAGCATAATCTGATGTGCATAATAAATCGGGGCCGGCATTAACGCTTCGGTATCCTTACAAGCATAACCGATCATCATGCCCTGGTCTCCCGCTCCCTGCTCTTTGTGCAGTCCTTCACCCGCTGTTACTCCCTGTGAAATATCCGGCGACTGTCCGTGAATTGAATGGAGCACACAACAGGATTCAGCATCAATTCCATATAACGGATTATCATATCCGATTCTTTTTAACTCATCCCTGGCTATTTTTTGATAATCGATTATACCTTTGGTGGTAATCTCACCGCCGATCATAATAAGACCCGTTGTGGTAAAGGTTTCACATGCCACACGCGACATGATGTCCTGACGAAAAGCTTCATCCAGCACAGCATCTGAAATCTGATCGCATACTTTATCCGGGTGTCCTTCACCCACACTTTCAGATGTGAAAATAAAATCCGATCTATAACTCAAAACTAGTACCTCCTAAGATTAGAGTGTTTAATATTTAAAAAGCAGCTATTTCTTCTGCTTATAGTTACTATCCATATCCTTTAAAAATTCAAGGGTATCTTCTACCACAAAAGGCTCGTATTTTACTCCCAAACTTCCTTTGCGTACCCAAATCCTTACCATCTTCACCAAATCTCCGGATTCCGCTACCAGATGCGGCAGTTCATCCACATGGAGAATATCGGAGACGGTGAAGTCATAAAAGAGAGTATGGGTACTGAACGGGTCCGAAATAAGAATCAGTTTCTCTTTATCGAAAGGATGCTTTTTGGGAGCTCCGGAGAATGCCACGCCCAGTTTCCTATAGTCTTTATGGGCGCTATATTTAATTATCTCATTGAGTGGTTCAGCTCCTAGATATTTTCTGATACTCATATAAAAAACCTCTCTTTAGTCATTTATCATTTTAAACGGCTGACCGGTGGCTTCAATAACAGTCAACCACAGCGGGTCCTCCGGACTTAAGAATTTTCTTTCCGATACAGCCAGCTTCAGCGGTATGAGGGTGAACTGATTATTCCATCTGCCCACAACTATACCGGTAAACCCTGCCATACCCGCATGCACGGCATTTTGAGCAAGCTGTACACAGTAAATAGCATCATGCGCGTTTGCAGGAACCGCACGTACCAGATAACTGGGATCAATGTATTTCAGGTTTACATCCCATTTAATAGATTTAAAATAATCCGCAATAGCCTGTTTTAAAAACAACCCGATATCTTTCAGTTTTATATTTCCTGATTTATCTCTTTGCAGTACCTCGTTTTGTAACAGCTCCTGCCCGGCTCCTTCCGCTATGATAATAACCGCGTGGCCCTTTTGCTCCAAACGCTTTTTCAGATGAGGGAACAAACCCTTGGGACCTTCCAGATCAAAGGGTACTTCCGGTACCAGCACAAAATTTACTTCATTAAGCGCAAGAGCGGCATTTGCTGCGATAAAACCCGAATAGCGTCCCATTACCTTAACTATTCCGATACCATTAGGCGCTCCGATTGCTTCGGTATGCGCACTGCGTATAGCCTCGGCTGCTACGGAAAAAGCAGTCTCGAGGCCAAATGTCTTTTCCACATAGGCAATATCGTTATCGATTGTCTTGGGCACACCCACAATAGCTATCTTTACGCCGCGCTTTAGAACCTCTCTGTAAATAGCTTCCGCGCCATGCAATGTGCCGTCACCGCCGATTGTAAACAGAATATCAATCTTCATCCGCTCTAAGCAGTCTACAATTTCCGCTATATCCTGGGGTCCTCTAGAGGAACCTAAAAAGCTGCCGCCCAGTTCATGAATTCCTTTAACAGCCTCAGGTGTAAGCTGTTTGGGTTCCAAGCCATGAGTCGGATTAAAACCGCGAAATCCGTACTGTATTCCCCAGATGGTGCTGACTCCGTAACGGTAGTAGAGCTCCATAACCAGCGCCCGGATTACGTTATTAATACCGGGGCTTAAACCCCCGCATGTGACTATGGCTGCTGTAGTGTGCGCCGGATTAAAGAATATTTTCTTGCGGGGCCCTGCCTGAACAAATGCGGGAAGAAAGTTGTTATTTTTGAGATAACGGGTAATTTCATCTCTATCCTGCAGCAAGGTAACCGAAGCATTATCCTCTATATAATTAGCGATTAAATCCCCGTAATGAGTTGAGAGTCCCAGAGGTGAATCGATCCGGACATCACCCAGACGAGAAATTGCCAGATCCTTCTCACTTAAGCTTAAATTTTCCATACCGGCTTTAGTCCCATTTTCTCTTTCACTTCAAGAATTGTGCTTTTAGCTTGTATTGTGCACTTTTTGGCGTTTTCTTCAAGCAGTTCGTATACCTGCTGCGGTTTGGCCTTTAACGCATGATACTTATTTCTTATCGGATCCAATACTGTCATTAGATTTTTAAGAAGTATCTTCTTGCAATCTATACAGCCTATAGCAGCTGTTGAACAGCCGTGATGTATTTCAGCACGTTCAAATTCCTGCGTAATCAGTTGATGGTAGTAATAGATGTTGCATTTTTCCGGTGTTCCCGTATCCGTTCTCCGTATACGGGCCGGATCGGTTTTGGCAACCGACAGCTTCTTCCATATTTCCTCTTTGCTTTCAATCAATCCGATGGTATTACCTTTACTCTTACTCATTTTTTGGTCCCCGTCCAAGCCCGTTATACGCGGGGTTTTGGTAAGCAGAGCTTCGCACTCAGGAAAGGTGGAGCCGTAGCGTTTATTAAAATAGCGCGCTATCTCACGCGTAAGCTCTATATGCTGAACCTGGTCTTCCCCCACAGGTACCACTTCTCCTTTATACAGAAGTATGTCGGCCGCCTGTAATACAGGATAATCTAGCAGACCTGCATTTACATTTTTCCGGTGCTGCTGTGCTTTATCTTTGAACTGGGTCATGCGCTCCAGTTCACCCAAGGGAGTTACAGTGTTAAATATCCAGGTCAGATCGGCATGTCCCGGCACTTCGGACTGGACAAACAGAGTTGTCTTTTCCATGTCAATGCCACAGGCATAGAGACCCACCGCCATATCAAAAATCCTTTGTGGCATGGTTTTGGGATCACTGAATACAACAAGCGAGTGCAGATCCACAACACAAATATAAGAAGTATATGAATGCTGAAGCTGTACCCAATTCTTCACCGCACCGAAATAATTACCGATATGCAGTTCACCTGTGGGTTGAATTCCCGTAAATAGTACTTTCACCGTACCGCTCCTTATACTATCATTGGCATAATTTTTGTAAAAATAACAAAAATTACGCCAATGATAAATTGCGGTTTACCGCAATATTTTTTTATATGATTACCATAATGTATAGAGAAGTAACTGTATTGTGTCAAGTTATTAAAATACAAGGAACCGGCTGATTCCGCTATTTCTCGAGAACGGCACCGATGGAATACTCTTCGATTGCAGAACGATTCTTTTCTTCTATATTAATAAATTCCAGCCCGTTATCATAAAGCTCTTGTCCGTTTACCGTATCCGCTTTAGACCACACTACTTTGGCCTTGGTTGATATGGGCTGTGAACTTTCCGGCAGGTTAAATGTTATGCTATACAACCTGTTTAATTCCAGCGGACCCTCGCTCGTTGTTATACACACACCGCCAAGACTCACATTTTTTATTTTTGATCTTTGCTTTTGTGCGGTATTTTCCTTAGAGTAATCGATATCAATTGCGAGGAAATATCTAATGAACTTCCTTTTTTCCGACATACAGTTTTCTTCTTACGATCAAGGCTATGGTTAACGATTATACGTAATCTTTTAATTCTTTTATAAGCTTGAAGTGGCGTAATTTGGCAATTGCTTTTTCTTGAATCTGCCTGACCCGTTCTCGCGTAATTCCCAGCATCTTACCGGTTTCCTCAAGGGTAAATGGGCCTTCACCCGCTAGGCCAAAACGAAGTTGGATTATTTTCATTTCTCGATCGCTCAGCTGTGTGAGCACCTTGCGAATTGTGTTTTGTAATGTCAAATTAAACACGAATTCAAAAGGCTTTTTGGAAGTGTCGTCAGGTATCAAATCGGAAAGGCGGGTTACATTCTCATCGTCCACTGTTGTGTCGAGTGATGTTGTTTCTTGAGAAAGTTTAACGACATCTTTAATTTTAGATAACGGCAGGTTCATATAGTGCGCTATCTCTTCGTCACTGGGATCTCTGCCGAATTCTTGAGATAAATGTTTGGCAACATAATAGCATTTCTTAATCATATTAAGCATATGCACCGGAATACGAATTACTCTGCCTTTATCTGCCAATGACTTGATTATTGCCTGTTTAATCCACCAGGTACCATACGTAGAGAAGCGGCAGCCTCTTCTATAGTCGAATCTCTCCACTGCCTCAATCAAACCGATATTACCCTCATCGATTAAATCCAGCAGACTCAAACCCCTGTGCTGGTATTGTTTGGCAATGGAAACGACCAGACGCAGATTAGAGTTAATCATTTTATTCTTTTGAATGGTAAGCCTTTTTTCCATTTTCGCTTTTTCCTGTTTAAAAAAGGCACTCTTAATATGTCTGGCATGATACTCAAGCTTTAACTGTTCGATTTTAGCGCTAAGGGTCGATATCTTGCGGCCGATATCTTTTTCTTCAATACCCAGGAGTAAGGGGTAGCTGGAAATTTGTTTAAGATAGAGAGCAAGCGGATCGCTTTCCTGGGTATAGGCTTTGCAATCATCTTCCAATTCTATACACTTTTTACAAATTATTTTTTTTGTTAACGGAAGCACAGCTTGTTTTTGCATATACCCACCTAATAAATCAGTTTAGTCCAATCTTGTAAAAATCTATAATTTCTTTAATCAAAAGTCAAGTAAAATTTTCAAAAAAAATTAAATATCTACAAAATTTCTACTATTTCCATTCTTAACGCTTGTATAGTGTTTTGGGGTCCAAAAAGGTTCTTTTTGTCTTATCAAATACGATAAAGAGAAGTTTTGCTTGTGTCTGATGTAAATATACTCCCAGTCTGCCGATCGGCGTACCCGCCTCTACCGGTTCGCCGACCTTAACGGTTGTGGTTTCATTGCCCAAATAACCGAAAATCAACCCGGTACCCGTATCGACGAGAATAATGTTACCGAAACCTCTATAGGGCCCGGACCAGATTACTTTACCTGAGGAAACCGAATATATTACATCCCCTTTATTTCCGCTTATTAATATTCCTTCCAGCTTACCGTTATAGCTTTCTCTTTTTCCGGGGTGAGGCCAGGCAAGATCCGCATAGTTACTATTATTTGTGTTTTCCTGTGGTGATACTGTTCTTGCTACCGGGATAATTATTTGCTGATTTACCTTTAATTTCGACGGATTGGTGATGTAATTAAGCTCCATAAGCTCATTAACAGAAATACCGTATTGCCTTGCCAGGCTGTAGAGGGTATCTCCCTTTTTTACGGTATGCACAGTGGGTATGATAATTTTCATTCCCACCTTTACATTTTTAGGATTATCTATTTTATTTACTTTTAATAATAGCTCCAAAGGGACATTAAAGCGTTTTGAAATCCGGTAAAGATTATCGCCTTTTTGGATTACATAATAATTACTATTGGCAAAACAAAAGCAAACAATGAAGAGAAAAATAATGCCTGGCAAGCTCGTTTTCGACCATCTGCTCATAAAAAGACCTATTCTTATAGTCGGCTTGTGTTTGAAGAAACTAAACAAGGTGAAATTATTGTTTTTAACAAGGATTTTTAAAAGGAATTTATAGGAACTATAGATTTTATAGTACGGCCTTCGGCTGCAAGCAAAAATAGGAAAAACACAGATTGCACAGATTTAAAAAATAAATATTTACTGAGGAAATTGCAAAACTCAAAATATATTAAGTTAGTAAAATACTTATTCGTTATACCATAATAGTTTAGCAATTTCCATTTTAGAAGCTTCTTGCAAAAATGTTATTTTTGCAAGAAGCTCTACTATCTGTGTAATCGGTGTAATCTGTGGTTTAAATACATTTATTTTAATATTTACTTATTCGGGCTGGGGAGATTTGAACTCCCGACCTCTCGGTCCCGAACCGAGCGCGCTAGCCCCTGCGCCACAGCCCGTAAAAAAAAGCCCCTTTAAAGGGGCATTCGGGAGCGACGGGAATTGAACCCGTGATCTCCGGCTTGACAGGCCGGCGCGATAACCAAACTTCGCTACGCCCCCTGATAAAAAGCACTATAGTCGGACTGAACTTACTTGTCAAGTAGTACAGATCATAATTTTATTGACATTTCAAGGCTTTAATGCTATTTTAACTCCCTATAACACCATGATCATATAGAGGAAAAAAAATGGCATCAAGAGATATGCGCAGACTGAAAAAAAAGAAAGAAGAAGAAAAAAAAGATAAAAGCAAGCTTGCCACAAATACTTTTTCTGCCGCCATAATTGGAATAATCATAATCGGCTTCTTACTCAGCTTCTTCCCCGGAACGTTTCTTCCCACCACAAAGATTAGTTTCGGAAACTATGCCGGAAAAGAAATAGCATGGGAATATGACAACTATTTTAGCCGCTCGGTAAATTCTGATTTCATCAATAGAGAGGAAACCCTCAAACAACAATTACTTGAAGCAAAAACACCCGAAGAAAAAGAAAAAATCCAAAAACAACTGTCCGAGCTCTCGATCTACACTGTTATTCAGAATAGTTTTGAAAGGATTGTATTTCATATAGCCATACTATTGGAAGCTGAAAAAAGCGATCTTTTGGTATCCGATAAAAGAGTCCAAGAAATAATCGCATATTACTTCAAGTCTGAGCTGTTAAAATATGAAGATAAAAAACTAAGGGAGAATAAATTTTTAGACCTCTATGCAAAACATAAGGATTATTTCAGAGAGACGCTGCTGGAACTTCAGTATAAATATGACCGCCGCGGACTTTTAATACCACCGTCCTTAGACGCTTTTCAAACTCAATATAGTTGGGACTTCAGCAACCTGCTTTTAAGCCACAAAGAAATCGAGTTTATCTCCGAGATCGCTAAAGATTACAGAAAATTTGATTTCTTTTTTTTAAACTATGAGGATTATCCGCTTGACGAATTACTAAGCTATGTAAACTCTGATCCTGAAAAGAAAAGCTTATTCCGCACACTCGATCTTTCCCGAATTATCTTTAACGGAGGGAAGAGCGAAGCAGAAGAGCTCATAAATAAAATAATAAACGGCCAAATGAGCTTTGAAGAAAAAGCGGATAAAGTAAGGAAAGAAGACGAATACGCTGAAGAGATAATCGAGCAGTATACATATTACTATTATGAATTAATAGATATCGTAAAAGAGAACGCTGAAAAGGTAATCGGATTAAAAACAGGAGAGCTCAGTCAGCCTATCCAGATTGACGAGGAGGGACAAACATGGATTATCTACCGCTGTGAAAAAGGGATGAGTGAACCTGATTTTACCATACCCAAAATGCAGCAGGCTCTCATGGCTTATATGAAATTTAAAGAAATGGGCATAATTCAGGATTATTTTGAGGCCAAAGCAGCTGAATTTAATCAAAAAGCGGCTTCCATAGGTTTTAGGGCCGCCTGCGCCCAGATGGGTATTAGCTATTACACAACGGATTTTTTTCCACTGAACTATGACTCATTGAATTTCATCAACTCCGAAGTATCGGCTCAAGAAAATATAAAAGAACTCATTACACCGGCCCTGGAAAACGAAGAATTCTTTCTTAAAGCCTTTTCACTCAAGCCAAACGAGATTGCCGATCCCATCCTGCTCGATAAGAGTGTTATTATCCTGCATCTTGCTTCCGAGCGGGAAATAAGCGAGGAAGAACTTGAGACATTAAAAACCACTTACTCAAATTATAAAGGTTTTACTTCCTTCAGCGATTTACAAACTCTCCTGGTTAAGGATAAAAAACTCGACAACAGAATGGAGCAGGGAATTGCCGCACATAAAAAATTAATGGAATCCTTATCTAAATAGATGAAAGCAGATGCACCGGAGCTTATAAATACCGGGAATGCGTTTACCGTAAAATACAAAGGAAAATTTCTCTATTCAAGCAAAGATCCTCTGGGCAATGTCACAAAAGTTATTGCCAATACAACCATCCGTGAAAAGACTCTCATCTTGATACCCGGTATCGGATTAGGTTACGGCCTGAAAGAGCTGCTTAAGAAGTTGCCCCGCAGCTGTTTCATTATCTGTGTTGAAATCGATCAAAAGCTTATGGACTTATGCTTACATCATGCTGAGCTTAAAGGTCTGGATGATAAAAGATTGATTATTTTACGGACCGACGGTATACGCTCAGTAATGCATGCGCTCTCTAGTTTTGGCGTGCATAATGTGAGAAGAATACAGTCAATTAAACTCTCTGCATCAGATCAGCTTTTTGCCAAGGACTACGGCAAAATACAGAATGCTTTACAGACCGAAATAAAAAATTACTGGCAAAACAGAATGACTATGATTTTCATGGGCAGAATCTTTGTAAAGAATATCATCGTCAACCTCCCTTACCTTAGTTTTGCTCATGATATCGAACAGTTAAAGACCACCCTCCCCATAGCCGTTATCGGTGCCGGCCCTTCTCTTGACCAGAGCGTCTATTTGTTAAAAGAAATACAAGATAACGTACTCATTCTGGCAGTCGACACTGCATTAAGTACGCTTTGTGCTCACTCCATTAAACCGGATTTCATTTTCAGCTTAGAAGCTCAATTTATTAATATTCAGGATTTTATTGCAGACAAGCACCACGAAATACCCCTGTTATGCGATTGCAGTGTAACCCCGCAGGTAATGAGGCTTTTTAAAAGCATATTCTGTTTTTCTTCTCAATTTTATGACCTGAATATCTTAAAACGCCTTAAACAGGCCGAATTACTACCCAGCTCTATTCCGGCTTTGGGTTCGGTGGGTATTGCAGCCGTATACTGCTCCTTACGGATTACCGACGGGCCGGTGCTGCTGGCCGGTCTTGATTTTAGTTACGTCGGCAAAAAAACACATGCCAAAAATACCTACTTTCATAAGTTTATATCTACGAGCGCTCTGCGTTTTACTCCTGCAGAACATATAAACTTTCAGACACTTTATAAGCGCCCCCTGCTGGAAATTAAAGACAAAAAAGGCGGATCGCTGCAAAGCGACCTCATTCTCCATTCGTATGCTGAAAATCTTTCACGTCTTATCTCTCTTAATAAAACACGAGTATACGATATCAGCTCCTCGGGGTTAGACTGCGGAGCAGAACAGTGCGACAATATAGCCAAACTTAAAACACTGCTTGCAGGCTATAACAAATCATCATTTTCTTTACAGGACACTTCTACAAACGATCGGCGGCAGCATTACTCCTCCGCCGTCATCGCGCAGTTTCTCGATCAAGAAGAAATCTTATTACAACAAGCGCTCGATATCATCAATCCGCTTTTAAAAAATCACGGCGAGGTAAAGGGAAGATTCGGGGACAAAGAGTTTGAAGAGCTGAAAGACATTGATTATGTATTTTTCCATCTCCCTCACAAAACCATGCTCCCCGACTATACAAAAAGCCTGTTAGAGCACATGAGAGCTTATTGTTTGTATTATCGTACTAAGATTAAACAGGCAAAAACAAGGCAATCGGCTAGTTGTCTTCGGAAGTCTTGAGCACAGAGAGAAAAGCGCTCTGTGGTAACTCCACATTACCTACCATTTTCATCCGCTTTTTGCCTTTTTTCTGTTTCTCTATAAGCTTGCGTTTTCTGGTAATATCCCCACCGTAACATTTAGCAGTTACATCCTTACGCAGTGCGGATATGGTTTCACGGGCGATGACATTACTTCCGATCGAACCCTGAATCGGTATTTTAAACTGGTGCCGCGGAATCTCATCGTGTAATCTTTTACATATATGACGCGCCCTCGCATAGGCACTTTCCTTAAAAACCAATTGAGAAAGTGCATCCACCGGTTTTCCATTAATCAGAATATCCAGTTTAACAAGTTCGGTTTGACGGTAGCCGATAATTTCATAATCAAAAGATGCGTAGCCGCGGCTTGAAGATTTTAATTTATCATAGAAATCAAATAACACTTCGGCCAGAGGTATTTCGTAAAATACTTCAACCCGCTTTTCATCCAGATAGCTAAGGCTCTGCTGGATACCGCGCTTTTCCAGACAAATGGTAAAAATATTACCCAGATATTCTGCCGGAGTAATAATAGCAGCCCTGATAAACGGTTCTTCCGTGCTTTCAATCCAAGCGGGATCCGGATACTCTAACGGATTATCAATATTTTTCCGGATACCGTCCTTTAACAGTATTTTATAGCGGACAGAAGGCGCGGTAAATACAATCGAAAGTCCATACTCTCGCTCAATCCGCTCTTGAATGATCTCCAAATGAAGCAGTCCCAGAAATCCGCAGCGGAATCCGAAACCCAATGCCGCGGACGAATCTTTTTCATAAACAAGCGAGGCGTCATTTAACTTGAGCTTTTCCATGGCTCCCGACAGTTCTTCGTAATCATTAGAATCCACAGGATAAATGGAAGAAAAAACCACCGGTTTTACATCCCTAAAGCCTTTAACAGGCTCTGTGCATGGATTTTTGTCTAAGGTGATGGTGTCTCCGACTTTTGTGTTGCTGATATTTTTTATACCTGCAATAAAATATCCCACTTCACCGGCATGAAGCCCATTTGTCTTTTGCAGATCCAATTTAAAAACACCTGTTTCTTCTACTTTATACACCACACCATTGGATAAAAAACGCACCCAGTCGTCCTTTTGCAGAACACCGGAGAATACCCGGATATGCACAACGACGCCGCGGTATGAGTCGTAGTGTGAATCGAATATCAAAGCTTTTAAAGGGTCGGAATCCACACCTTCAGGAGGAGGAATTCGCTTAACCATGCCCTCAAGCAGTTCCTCTATTCCCGTGCCAAGCTTAGCGGAGATTAAAAACACACGAGAGGCATCCAGACCAAGATCATGATCAATCTGCCTTTTTACATTATCAACATCAGCTCCCGGAAGATCGATCTTATTTATAACGGGTATAATCTCTAAATTATGATCCAAAGCCAAATACATATTGGAAAGAGTCTGAGCTTCCACACCCTGGGTGGCATCAATTATTAACAGGGCTCCTTCACAGGCGGAAATGGCTCTTGATACTTCATATGAGAAATCAACGTGTCCCGGTGTATCAACAAGGTTTAAAAAATAGGTATTCCCATCCGCAGATTTAAAAGGAAGGGAGATCGCCTGTGATTTAATGGTAATTCCGCGCTCGCGCTCAATGTCCATACTATCGAGAATCTGATCGTGAAAGTCCCGCTCTGCCACCACATGCGCGCTCTGAATAAAGCGATCGGCCAGAGTTGACTTCCCATGATCAATATGAGCAATGATGCAAAAATTTCTAATATGAGATCGTTCCATTGTCTTAATATATTTACCTAAACAAAATTGAATTACCTATAATATCATAATATACTTTAAATGCAAGAAGATAATGAAAATAAATAAACGAAAAAAAATTCTGATTGTCGATAATGAGCTCTCTATAAGAGAATTATTGAGCGAGCTCATGCACAAGTGCAATTATCAAGCCGTTACCGCTGAAAACGGAATGGAAGCAATCAACCTCTACCGTCTCACTCATCCCGACCTTGTTATTACCGATATCAAAATGCCCAAAATGGACGGTATAAGCTTACTCAAACAATTAAAGAGTATAGATAACAATGTGCTCATTATACTTATTTCCAGTTTTGGTAATGAGGAAATTCTTCTTGAAGCTCTGTGCGCTGGAGCAGTTAACTTCTTAAGAAAGCCGTTTAAAATTGAAGAAATGATCGCCAATGCTATCGAGCATGGCAATCTGGCAATCGGATTCGTCAAGAAGTCCGAGGCTTTAAAGCAAGGAAATTTCGGAAGCCTCATAAAACAAAAACTAATAAACAGTAAAAACAGTCAAAAGAAAATTTACATATCGTCCCATCTTGCTGGAAAAAGTTTTACCATTACAATCAAAGACCAAGGGGATGGATTTGATTGGAAAAGCCTGCATCATTATAACGGGAGAGGAATTATTCTTACTAAAATATTCTTTGACGAGGTTATTTATAACAATCCCGGCAATCAAGTTACCTTAAAAAAATATACCTAAACCAAATCCAGAATCTCTCGTATTTTCGTTTCCAGAGTTGCTATGGAAAACGGCTTTTGTAAAAAGTATGTCCCTTTTTGAAAACCATCTTTCTCTACATATTCATTATTAAAATAACCGGAAATATACAGTATTTTTATATCTGGTCTTATTTCAAGCAATCTTTCCGAAAGTTTTATACCGCTTAAGTGGGGCATAACGATATCGGTAATGAGTAGATGAATCGGAGCCTTATACTGTTCACAGATAAGCAATGCTTCGCCGGCATTACTGGCTTCAAGTACATTATAACCGAATTTCCCCAGCACTTTATAGATCATTTCCCTGAAAATATCCTCATCCTCGACTAACAAAATAGATTCGGTACCTTTTACCGCAGGACGCCATTCGGTTATTTCCTCTTCCTGAGCCGCTTCTTCTTCTACACGCGGAAGGTAGATGCTGAAAGTACTGCCTACATCGGGGGCGCTGTCAACAAAAATAAAACCCTTACTCTGTTTGATTATACCGTAGGCTGTGGAAAGACCCAATCCCGTACCCTTCCCCGGTGCTTTTGTGGTGAAAAAGGGCTCAAAAATCTTTTCTTTGAACTCTCCATCCATCCCGTGCCCTGTGTCGGTAACACGCAGCATAACATACTGCCCGCTCTTTAAACCAATAAAATCATGTCCGGTGCGGTCGGTAATAGTGATATTCGAGCTTTCAATGGAAAGCTTTCCCCCTTCACGCATGGCATCACGCGCATTTAAGGCCAGGTTTATGAGCACCTGCTCAATCTGTACCGGGTCGATTTTTACCTGCCAAAGGTTTTCATCCAGAATCGTAAAGAGCCTGATGTTCTCCGGCAATAAGCGCTTGAGCATACGTTCTAAGTCTAAAATAAGGGTGTTAAGATTTACGATTTTTAGCTGTAGTACCTGCCTTCTGGAAAAGGCTAATAATTGCTTGGTAAGCACAGCTGCTTTCTTTCCGGCTTTAATTATTGAGGTTACTTCACTGCGTATGGGATTGTCTTCTTCTATAGTCTCTAAAATAAGATCCGAATATCCGATAATGGCCCCCAGTAAATTATTAAAATCATGGGCGATACCTCCGGCCAGCCGCCCGATTCCTTCCATTTTATTCGCCTGAATAAGCTGGGCCTCTATCTTTTTTTGCTCCGTATTATCAATAATATAACCTTTAAAATGTTTGAGCTTGCCGCTGGAAGAAAACTCTCCTACAATATTTGCAGTAATATAAAGCGGCTGTTTAGCTTTATTAAGAAATTTTGTGTTATACTGTTTAAGTCTTTTTTCTTTTTGCAGCAGTTCAAACAAGCCGTTCTTCTCCATTAAAGCAGGATAATATCTTGCTAAATTCGTTTTAACAACTTCTGCCGCAGAATTAAATCCTAACATAACCGCAAATGCCTGGTTACAGATAAGAATAGTGCCCTCCGCACTTGCAATGAAATCACCTGTTAAATCGTCTTCAAAAAATTGTCTATAGCGTTCTTCGCTTTTACGCAGGGCCTGTTTGGCCAACTCATGAGCAGTAATATCGTGATACACATATACTTTACCGATAGCACACTCATTATTACCGAGAATAGCCGCCACACTCGTTTTAATAAAGCGACTTTCACCGTCTTTTGTAACAAGTCGTTTTAAAGCTGAATTTCTGCCTGCAGCAACTCTGTTTTTTATGTTTTGTACTGTTGAAAGCTCACCGTCTTCTATATGAACTACATGCTGCAGCTTCTTACCCAAAGCCTCTTTTTTCTTTATACCCGTAAACTTTTCTGCCTTGGGATTAAAAAACTGTATGTGATCATTATTGTCAGTTACGATAACAGCATCATCAATGCTCTGTAACGTAGTAAACAGGAGCTGTTCTCTCTCCTTTACTATATTTTGCATCTTATGCTTATAAAGTGCAATTTCGATATTAATGTGCAGCTCGCGCTCTTCAAAGGGTTTAAGGATATAGCCAAAGGGCTCGGTTATTTTGGCACGCCTAAGAGTTGTGTTTTCAGCATAAGCAGTAATATAAACAATCGGCACCGAATAGCTCTTAAGAATCTCTCCTGCAGCTTCTACCCCGTCCATTTTCCCGCTCAGTTTAATATCCATGAGTACAAGATCGGGTTTTGTATGTAATACCATTTCAACCGCATCTTCACCGCTGGCAGCAATACCGGGCACATCATAACCCAACTTTTCCAGACGTTTTTTCATATCCAGAGAGACAATATTCTCATCTTCTACGATAAATATTCTTTTCTTATCCATTCTTATGCCGAATACTCCTTAATGCAGATACTTTTTACACTTTAATAAAAGGCTATGCATGTTTCCTCTTATTGTCAACAGTATTTCTTATTTCTTTGTTTAGGTGTTACTATTCAGGTGATTATGAGAAAAGAATTTCACACAGAGCACACAGAGAACACAAAGGATTTTTGGAGTAAAGAATAAAATTGATTTTTAGTATCTCTTTGATTTGGGTGAGAAAGGAGATTGTGAGGTTGTTAGATGAAGCGAGTGTGTAAAGCTACACATTTTGTGCTAAAAATATTACTTTAATAAATTACTTCAATTTCTTTTTCTTTAAGTTTTGGAATAATAATATTCTTTGCTTCTTCGTTCAATGGATTATCCCATAAGTCAACTACCTCTAAAGTATTTATATTGATAAGAGGACTAATATCGCTTATTTTGTTTATACCTAATTGAAGCTTTTCCAGAGAAGTAAGACCGGCAAGTGGGCTTATATCGCTAATTTGATTACTAGCTAAACAAAGATTCTCTATGGTGATACAGTGCTCAATTCCTTTAAGAGATTTTATTTCAAGCTGCTCTGCATTTAGTTCCTTTATTTCTTCTAACTCACTAGCATAAATATCACCAGATGGTTTGTTGATAGCTTTTCTAATTGCCTTCTCTAAACCTGGTTCTTCAAATTCTACTTTAATATCTTCCTGTGCCTGCAAAGGTATGGTTATAGCCAATAAGATAACTATTAAAATTATACTTTTATATTTCATCCTGCTTTTCATCTGTATGATAAGATTATATGTATTCCGATTGAGTTCTTCAATCATACTTTCGTATAAGCAACAAGCACCCTCCCCTGGTATTAATCATATGTGAAACTAATAAGTAAAGATCAGACAGAAAACCTCCGCTGGCTGCTAAGAAGCATCGGCCAGGATAACGTATTTACCTTCCATGCTTTTGAGATCGCCCCGGATGGAGCTTACATCTATCATAACGAGAAGAAGTACGGTCCGATAGTTGGGATCACCTATTAAGAGGATTGGGTGAGAAGAGAGATAGTGAGGTTCTGGGAGGAGTAGCCGTGTTAATATTCAACCTTAACACCTCTTTTTTCAAGCTTTGGGATTATATCGTTCTTTGAGTTTTCATTTAGCGGATTATCAATTATCCAAAGCTCCTCCAGAGAAGTAAGGTTGGCAAGCGGACTTAGATCACTGATTTGGTTAATATATAGATTAAGATTTTTCAGAGAAGTAAGACTAGAAAGTGGGCTTATATCTTTGATTTGTGTTGCACATAAAATAAGGCTTTCCAGAGAAGTAAGATTAATACAACAAACATAACATTTTCCGTATTATGTTAAAAATTATAAATAAATTTAATACATTATACAAGCACAAGAAGTTTTTTAACAGTTATAAAATAAAGAAAAAAAGAAGCAAAAAGCATCCTTCTATCATTATGTATTAATGTGAGTATACTTTGTGTATTCACGTATTTAAAAATAGCTGCAGGGGGTAGTAAAAAGCCCCCCGTTTTTGTTATGATTCTATAAAAGGAGAAAGTAATGCCTGAAGTGAATTTTATTGAAATAGAACCCTATAAGGGAATTGGTATTGAAATAGGTATCTCTAAATTAAAGTACAATCTTGGTTATAGTGGATATGTTGTATTCTATGTGCCTATTAAAAATGGTTTTATACCAAAACCAAGGTTTGTTGTAAAAGATGATAATATTTTTGCATCAGAAGAGGAAGCGAGAGTAAAATTAAAAGAAGCAGCTATGGCATATATTGATAATGGGAAATTAAATAAATAATTAATAAGTAGGAGAAATTAGAAAAAAACTTGGGATTGATTAAGTCTTTATTGTTTTTTCTTAATTCTTTTTCTTTTTTTTCTTCTTTGTCTTTTATCTATTAGCTTATTTGCTTCGACTACATAATCAATATGATTAGCAGCTGATGGTATTCTGTAAGAGAATACTGTTTTCCCATTTGCATTTGTAACTGCGAAATCACCTAATGTAATGATATCCATTCCAATTAACACGTCTCCGCCATGTATATTTCTTGCAACACTAACTAAATTATCTATTACAGCAACCCGGTTAGGTAATAATAAGTCAATTTGATAAACATTTACACGTTCACTAATATTTGCACCATGGACATCTGCTTGTGTAATTGGTTTCAATTCTAATTCATTTACTAATCTTTCGCTTATTACGGTATTTGTAGCACCTGTATCCCATATTGCTTTGCAGGGAAATGGAACACATTTTAACTCAGTAAATATCTTGCATAATGATTGTGCTTGTCTGATTTCAATATCTGTGATTAATACATTAACGAATCCGTTAGCTTTTTTTGTAAAAGCACTGAAACCGGAACTCATTATACAAAGGCTACTCTAGAATGGTATTCTTGTGGTTCGAGAGAATTTTTTGAACACTGTTGTACTAAAAAGGTGCCAAATTCATCGTTTTTCATATGGAGAAGGGCTTCCGCCTCGGTATTGAAAAAACCAATGACTTTCTCATTTTTAATCACAACAAATTCATTGAGGTGGTTTTCTATAAAATCTTTAATATTCTTCTTAAAAAAATCATATTCCTTATTAAGCATTATAAATACCCTTACATATAAAATTTACACCCACACACACAATTAATCAATACTTTAATACATAATCGTTATTTTATCTATATATTTTTTATATATTTTTCACCCAAACACTCCCTCAATAGACTCCCTGGCCGGAGATATACGCTTCCGAAGGTACTCAATTGACAGATTGTCGTAGGTTTTTTAACTGAAAATTAGATCAATCTTCTTAATCTCATCTTTATATCTCCCTAACCGCTGCAGTTCTTCGGTATGATTGTAGTACTCAAGCATTTGATCTGATTTGTGGCCTAAGAGATATTTAAGTGCTTCGTTGCTTATCTTTTTCTTAAGCATGGTATCGCGTAGGTATGCCGGAACGAATGAACATCCCTCCTACCCTTTGTAATTTTTAATGCCTTAAGTACCTTATTAAGCCTATCGGACAATACTTTCTTATAAAGATGGAGGCTTCCGTTTTTACCATAAAATATAAAATGCTGCGGATCCGGAAACTCAGTAACAGTATGCCACCATTGTATGATTTTAAATGTACGCCCCGGTAGATATGCAGCTCGGTTCTCACCGCTTTTGGTCTCTGTATTGTATTTATTATTCCCCTTAATTGCTGCCATGATCTCAAGCGCCTGGTAATCCTCTTTGAAATTCACCCACTTAAGGGCCCGTACTTCCCCGGACCTTAAACCGGTAGTTGCTACTACAAGCATGCATACACCAATTTTCGCGGATCCCCACAACTTGAAAAGCTCTTCCGGTTCATATGGAAAAAGCATAGCGAGCTCTTGTGTCATGTATATCTCTCTTGGATTATAGTCTTTCGCCATCGGTTCAGCATGGTCAAAAGGATCGGATATTATGAGATCATCCCTGAAAGCTTCATTCATAACTGTTTTAAAAGTGTAATAAATATGGTTCTTTGATTGATTCGCTAACTCTATTTCAGTAAGCCAGTTCTCTATATCGTTGACTGTGAGTGTGTCTATATATCTGTGACCGAATGCCGGCCAGATCCATTTAACAAGCCACCTGCGTCTTTGTTCTGCGTGTGCTTCAGAAAACCTTTTTCCTTTTGAAAGCTACCGTTTAATATATTTACATTTATCCCATGCAAAAAAATCACGAGTATAATCTTTTAGCATTATCTTTTCTCGCCGTTTACCACCCTGCTTTAGTATTTCGTGGACATAAGCTTCAGCTGCAATTTTGTCAATAAAAAACCCGCTAAAAAAGCGGGTTTGATAAAATGTTATATTACAAACATTTATATGGGCGACGTGAGACTCGAACCCACGACCCCCAGCGTGTCGAGCTGGTGCTCTAACCAACTGAGCTAGCCGCCCATCCTGTATTGCAGTATTTTAGAAAAATTAAAATTTGTCAAGATATTATATTACTTTAGAGTCATCATTACACGTTCCAACACTTTTTTACGATCAAGTGGTTTGACGATGTAATTTTTAGCTCCAAGCAGTAGAGATTTTTTAACAAGATCCTGTTTTCCTAAGGCACTAATCATAATAATATTGGCGTTTTTATCAAATTCCATTATCTTTTCTAAAGAGGTCACCCCGTCCATAACCGGCATGGTAATATCCATGGTTACCAGATCTACTTTTGGATAGAGTTCTTTATATTTTTCTAAACCCTCCTCCCCGTTCAAAGCTGCGGCGGCAACTTCAAAACCTTCTGAGGTAAGAATTTGACCTATCTGTTTTGTAACAAACATCGAATCATCTACAATAAGAACGCGAAAGGGTTTTCCATCCTCTTTTAAACCTTCAGGTTTGCGTTGATTAATATTAGGAAAATCCATTTTTGTTTTCATGGCAATCCTCCTATTTCTTTTCTCTTATGGCAACATTAATTTCAATCTTCCCAAAAGTGGTTTCTATAGGTACTATCAGCGCCTCAATAGCCACATCTGTAATCTCCATATTATTTCCCGTGAATATAGCCGGAGGTGTAAGATCGAATTGAAAACCAATTTCATGAAGTTTTGTTACAGCTTGGGCTGTAATCATATTAGCCAGCTCTGTAATTGTTGCTTTGCATAGCTCATCGTTTTTTTCTATTTTTTCACCATTCATCGCAGATGCTACCGCTAACGCAGTAGTTTCAGCCATATCAAAGAGCACTCTTCCTTCGACATCCCCTGCTAAACCGACAATGGCAGTTACACCGAGAACCGGCATTGAACTGGATTTAAGATAGAGTTCACCGCGTTTTACTTCCGTTTTTAAAACTTCAGTTAAAATATTAAAGGCAGCTTCAACAAAGGGATTAATATACTCAACTCTCATATCATTTGTTCCTCACTTTCAGTAAATGAAATCTAACAACAAGTTCCTACTCTCAATAATTTAATCCTTTTCATTCCGATATGCAATAATGTTTCCCGATTTCAATTCGGTAAAACCGGATTTTTTTATTCTCTCATGTGTGCCAATAATTAATATACCTTTATCTGCAATTTTTTCTTTAAACTGGTCAATCAGTTTTTCCTGAAGCGCCTGACTATAAAAAGAAAGCACATCACGTGCAAGAATTATATCAAGCTCAGGCAAGGGTGTGCTATGAAGTATATCATGGTATTCAAATAAAATGATGTCCTTAATCGATTTTACAAATTGATACCCAGCTTCTGTTTCTTGTACAAATTTTGCTTCGATAAAATATTTTGGCACTCTCTGTAGAGGCAGCAACAGATTAGGAGCCGCAGAAATATTAAGCAGCTCTTGATCACTTGCCCATACTTTAATCCTCTGCTTGGGAAACTTAAGTCGCAAAATACAAGCAATAGAATAGGCATCATACCCTTTACCGCAGTTCGGGCTCCATATATTGAGAGCAGATTTTCCGCTATCCTTAAGCAATCCATCCACATGCTTTTTATAATCATCTCCCCATAACATATTACAATATGTGGAATAGAACTCCTCCAAAAAGTCATCGGCATCTTCTATGTTCTCAAGCTGGACTCCCTTGTTCTGTGTTTTTCTGATTTTTCGCCATTCCTGCAGTCTCTCATAAGCCCAGTCTCTATTTAAATCTGAAATATGAAATTGTTTAAAAGTAGAAAGGGTCTCTTTAATAAAATCGAATTCCAACTCAGCTCCGCTGATAGCTTGTTTCTTTTTGATTGCAGCTGCCGGCGGAGCGGTTTTCGGGGCGATCACTTCGTCTTCCAGGCTCTCTTCTTCCATGCCAAAAACCCGTTCTACATCGAGAATGACATACAGCTTTTTATTAACCTCAACCACGCCATTAATATACTTCATATTGATATCGTCAAAAAGCGGATGCCTGGGCTGTATAGTGGATGAGTCAATTCCCACTACATTGTCTACGGAATCAACAATCATTCCGATAATATTATCCTCAAGCCTTAAAATGAGAATATCCACGTCTCCCTCTTTGCGTTTCTCATTAAATGTAAGGTGGAACATTTTACGCAAATTAATAATACTGATGATTTCTCCCCGTAGATTGTGCACACCTTCTACATAGGGCGGTGTGTTGGGAACAATTGTAAAGTTTCTTGCTTTGGATATTTCTTTAACTTTCATTATATCAATACCGTAATCCCTATTGGCAAGAGAAAATGTAACCATCTTAAAATCTATACGCGCTTTTTGTTGCTCTTGCTGTTCTTGTTCTTGGATCGTGTTTTCCAATTCATTATCTACAGAACTCATATTGCCGCTTTCCTTATGTTATTATACCTTCCCGCTTTTTTCTCTCATCAATTTCCATCTTTAATCCTAAATTAAGAAGTTCATTCACATCTAAAATTAAAGAAACAGTACCATCCCCCAAGATTGTGGCGCCGGCAATACCGGGAGATTTGGTAAACCTATCCTTCAGGGGTTTGATTACCACATCTTCTTCTCCAATAAGCACATCTACAAATAAACCGACCTTCTTCTCGCCGCTGCCTACAACCACGACATAATTATATTCTCTTTTCTCATCGATAGAAATATTGAATATTTTATTAAGCCTGATAAGTGATATCACATCCTCACGAAGATTAAAAACCTCGTAATTATCAATTCGTTTAATATCCTGTTTGGTTATACGCAGCGTTTCAAAAACAGAAGTAATGGGAATCGCATAGACTTCCTTTCCTACCCGCACAAGCAAACCTTGGACTATGGCGAGAGTTAAAGGGATCCTGATGGTAAATTTTGTTCCCTGATTATAACTTGACCAGATCGAAACATCCCCATTCATCTTCTCAATCTGTTTTTTCACTACGTCTAATCCTACACCGCGCCCCGATACATCGGTTACTCTTTTAGCAGTGGAAAATCCCGGTTTAAAAATCAGATTATATGCTTCAATATCAGAAAGGGTTTTATCAGGATGAATCAATCCGGTATCAATTGCTTTCTTTCTGATCGCACCCACGTCAATGCCTATTCCGTCGTCCTCGATTTCAATAATAACCATATTCCCTTCATTATTCGCTCGAAGTACTATGGTACCTTCCTTTTCTTTTCCCAATTTTTCTCGTTCTTTTGGTTCTTCTACGCCGTGATCGATTGAATTACGTACACAATGAATCAAGGGATCCAAAAGATCTTCGATAATTGATTTATCCAGTTCGGTCGACTCCCCTTCTATGATAAGGTTCACATTCTTCTTGAGGGATTTTGAAAGATCCCGCACCAGACGCGGAAACCGTGAAAAAATATGCGAAATCGGAACCATACGTATCTGCATGACACCTTCTTGCAGCGAGGATGTAATCCTCCCCAGACTCTGCGTAGTCCCGCGAAACTTGGCAAGCGAGTCTTTATACAGTGAATCAAAATGATTATACATTGAAAGCAGATCCCCGAACTGAGTAAGAATATTCTTTTTAATTACTTTTAAAGAGGTCCCCTTTTGGATTTCTTCTATAAAATCTGGTAATGTGTCAAATAATTCTTTTATCCGTTCTTGAAACTGCGTTTGTGTGTTTTGAAACTCCATATAATGATTACCAAACTGTAAATTTACTTGATTAATCGCAGATTTCATGATCACGATCTCACTGACTAGGTTCAGCAATATATCAATCCGTTTGCTATCCACCCGCAATATGGAGCCTACAAGCTTATGAGGAGTTTTTTTAATATCCTTTTCTTCTTGCTTCTCAGCGACAGCTTCCAGCTCGGCTTGTATGGTTTTTTTGATTGACACAGCATGCCCGGCGCTTTCACTACCGCTTTTAATGGTTCGGACTGAAACACCTGTTGTCACATCGGTGATATTACACATATTTTTAATTGTGGTCTGATTTTCTTTGGTTGAAATAAAATAAGTAATTGCCGGAAAAAAGTTATCGGCGTATAAAAGTTCAAACTCCGGTATGGTTTTAAGTATTTCTCCCAAATTTTTTAATATAACATATACTTGAATTCCTCCCACAGTATTCATGGGATTATTCTCATTAAACTCAACCTGAATTTTATAGATATTTTCATCACGGGTAGAATTCTGCTGAAATTCCAGCAGCTCATATTCAGTAAGTTCATCCGCTTCTTTACTCTCTATATTTTGATCACTTTTTCTTATTTTCTGCTCAGCGCTTGATTTTCTGCTTTGCTTTTGCGGGACAGAAATGAAGCTCTCTAGGGCCGTGGTTAAATGTTCGATATCTCCTGTGAATATCTCTCCATGTGCCCGCTTTGCTATCATTTCTTTCAACACATCAACTGCAGAAAGTAGACTATCTATAACTTGCTCATTAATCTTTTTATGTGAGCTCCTCACCTCTTCGAGTACATCTTCAATAAGATGAGTAAACCTGGATATTTCTTCCATCTGAACGCTACCGGAACCCCCTTTAAGGGTATGAGCAGCTCTAAAAAGCTCATCTATAGCATCTTTATTATCGGGATCGCTATCGAGAACCAGCAAATTTTGTTCAAGAACTTCAATCTGCGCTTCAGCTTCTGCAAAAAAATCCTTTAACAACTCTTCGTTTTTCGGATCAAAGTAATCACTCATCCTATTTTTATTTTTATCTAAGAATACTAATAAGTCAAGCTAAAAAGAATAATATTGACGTATAACTCTTTATTCCTCACTTTTTACTCATAGAAATAAAAAGCATGAATTTAAGGAATTGCCGTTATTGACACTTTTCCAAATACCTGTACAGTATATTACCATGGGCTGTGTGAACTCTGTAGGCTTGGTGAGAAATTTATTACTTTTCAGACAGTCCTTTTTTTAAGGATGTAAATAACCCGATATGAATTCATTAGTTGTTGACAGTTCGCCTGCCATAAGGAATTCTCTCTGCTACATTCTTCTGTCTCTGGGAATAAAAGGAATACCGTGCGCTGATAGGGACCAGGCCTTAACAGCTATAAAGGAACTGGAAGAAGATCTGTTTTCTGCTATTGTCGATATCGACAATAAGGAAGTAGAGGGTGTTGAGCTTATAAAAGAGTTAAAGCAAAATCCAAAAACCATGGATATTAAGATTATAGTGCACACCATACAATCAAACCGAGAAGCTGTTATAAAAATGCTGGAAATGGGAATTATAGGGTATTTACTTAAACCCTATAATGAAACTGAAACCTACGATAAATTAAACAAGATTTTTAACAGGCTCGAAGGCGGGGAAAAGAGAAAACACATTCGGATTACACCGGATCCTGAAGACCTGTTAAGGGTTTATTTTCGAATTACCGGATACCCTCACCTTATTTCCGGAAAAATAGTTAACCTGAGTATGGGAGGATTGGCTTTAGAGCTCTATTCCCCTGTTGAGCAACAGTTACTGACCGTTAACACCCATATTTCATCCATCCATTTTACACTAGGCAGTAAACAGATTAGTCCGTCCGGTGTAGCGGTTATGCGTAAAGATAAACATTTAGCACTTCAGTTCAATGCCATCAACCAAAATGACAGCATGGTCTTGGCAAAATACATATTTACAAGAATAAACGTATGAAGCGATACTTAAGTTGTTTTTTAAAATGATACGAGGTAAAATAAACAATAGAACCGGAAGAGAACAAAGCGGAAATCCAGAATAAGGAGCAGGTTGTTCATGAGATCTAAATTAAGGTTTATGCTTATTAGTTTGTGCCTTTTATTGGGTTTTTCATATGCCAATCTTTGGTCGCTAGAGATTGGGCTGCTTTTCAAAATAGAAAACCTGAGCTTTCATCCCGATCGAGAAGATACCGATCACGATTTCGACGGTCTTACCTTCCCCTGGGGAATTTCACTCTTTGCAGCGCATGAAATCGGAGATAATTTTTTAATCAGCACAGGGTTTTATCAGGATTCTATTTTACGTAATATCTCCTCAACCATGGTAAGTTATCGATACAGTTTTATCAGTATCGGTTTAGGTCCTTACTTTGGCTTTTTCAATTCATGGGATCCACTCATCAGATCGGGGATCAATACCTCGTTACGGCTTGATTTTCCGGGGATTATTTTTGCGGAAATCAGAGCAGGAAGCACAATCGGCGGTCTTGTCAAGGAAGGCGATTATTCTCAAGAGGAAACCTCCCTGTTAGCAGGTTTTCATGTAATGAACGCTATCTGTACTGTAGGACTGATTTCTAAAACATTTACCTTAAAAAAAAGCACGTCTGAAGTAGTAGACAGCCTTGATAAATATTATTTTTCAACGGATCTTTTTCAAAAAAATGTGCCCTTCAGAATTCTTCTGACCTTTGCCTATCAAACAATATCAAAATCCTTTGTAACAGCTACCACAACTAATTCTCACACCCTCAGTTCACTTTTATTGGGTACGGAGCTGGAGGTGGAAATAACGCGCTTTCTCAACCTCTTGATTATAATCGACAGCAGTATCTACACCTTTGGTCAGGACGATCTGTTAGGAGTCGACCCGGGCAGCGGATTTGCGGGTTTCCTTTTTAGTGCTCAAATCGGAGTAAAACTTAAAATCGATCAGTTGTTTGAAAAACCGGAAATAGCGGAATAAAAAAAGGGCTGCCTTAAAGAGCAGCCCTTTTTTTATAGCTAAAGAATACTACTTGCAGGCTTAATCACTAACCTCTTCTTCTTTGTACATCTTCTTCTTTTCAAGATATCTTAAAACATGCAGATTACCAAGGCGTCTGATCTCTGCTTTTCTTCTGACCTCTTCTCGCTTCTGCATAATACCCCATACTTCTTCATCGTTAATATCCAGCTCGAAATCTTTCCATGCCAAATCATATTTTACTTTGATATCTTTAACGTATGTAACAAAATCACCACCGATTTTAGCGGCATCACGGTAAATTATAATACCTATAAACTTAATAAATGGCTCGTTTTTCGGGTACTGGGGAAATACCCTTAGCTCTCTGTTACGGACATCGGTAATATAATTGGGATTCTCCCATTTCAATCTCTTCCATCCGGCATAGTTGAGATATCCCAAAAATACGGTGCGTTCTTCGCCGTCCTGATTCCTAAAAATCACACCTATACCATGAGGGAAGTTTCTTCCGGCCACTACCATCTGGATCTCTTTAATCAGGCCCACATTCTTAAGAATACCAATATTATCGAATTTATCGCCTTTGCCCTTATTTTCATCGCCTTCTTTATCCATATAAGCCGGGATTTCAAAAGGCGGCTTTACAATGGCATAAGAGTTAAAAGCCGGATCGGGAAAGTGAATCCTCACAGCCAGTACGGTTTTATTTGCCATGGCTTCGCCTTCAAATTCCGCAGCCTCACCGATAGTTGCGGCTTCTTTGGTATAAGAATACAACACATTCTCACGGTACTGTGAAGATGAAGCTAAATCAACTTCCCAATTGCCGACGGCCAGGGAGGTTTTAAGTTCATCTAGTTCATCTGCAGGAATTCCTGCTCCTGCTTGACTTCTGTAATCAACTATGGTGGCTTGATTCTCAGAAGGTTTATCCTCACCTTCTCTTGTTACATCTGCTTTTAAATCATTAAAATCTATCAGTATCTGCGGCTCCGATTGTTGTGCCATTGCTTGTGTTGCGATTAACACAAGTAAAATACTGAGCACAAAACATATCTTTTTCATATGACGCTCCTTTCTTGGAAAAAAAAGTTTCTATCTTGGTTTAAGATTATATTCACACAAAAGAATTTGTCAACGAATTTATTTTTTTTTTAAAATCCAAAGCGATCTAAAGGCCGCAATAAAAAAAACAGGAACACAGATTTCACAGATTATGATTAATATATAATTTTTTAATCTGTGGTTTCAAAATATCTTGGTAAAAAAAGGATTCAAATTTTATTCAATGATTTCCACGGAAAATCTAATGCCGTCCTGAAAATTATCATGTGCCCTTAATCCGGCACAGTATTCAAGCAGAGGATGACTCTTAAGTCGGGCTACCTGTTCTCCCAGTTGAGCAATATCGGTTATAATAAAATCTTTTAGGTATTTATAAAAATGCCGCTTGTTGAGCTCCGAATAATCAGAAACCGGCATACCCTCAATAAAGATATAAACCTTTTTTATGCCGGGGAAATTATAAAGCACACCATTTGCAAAAGCCTGCAGCATATCTTTGGGTGTAATCAGCACCAGCTTATCTATGTTAAATATTTCTTTGGAAAAATTGACATAGAGTATATTATTATGAATAATTGCTGATTTGATTCTTGTATTTTCGGGAATTACAGGCAGGTTGTCGTACTTATAAGGTCCTGCCAGAATTTCATCGACAAGAAGCAGCAGATTATCCTTCTCATTTCCTAAATCAGGGAGAAATCTCTCTTCACCTATCACCTTAGTCGAATTGACATGCGGGAAAAACAGTACACGCTTTACCCAGTTTTCCGAAAACGTAAATAAGAAAATAGAGGTTAATAATACGATGACAAACAATCCCCCGAATATATAGGGAAGAAATTTTACATAAACTTTCACTTCCTACTCCGTAAACGCCTTTGATTTTTCAAACTTCTCTATAAAAGAACAGACGCCATTATATATCGCTTGCGACAGTTTCTTCAAGTAGTATTCATTACTTAATTCCAAAGCTTCTTCTCTATTCGAAACAAATCCTAACTCGATAAGTATGGAAGGCATTTTTGCCTTGCGCACCACTACCCATCTTCCTTCTTTCAAACCCCTATTTTCAGTCACACTACCTATGGAGGCGTTTAACGAATCAAGAATATCCTTTGCCAGTATTACGCTCTCCCATGTATACTCCTCTTCCTTCATAGTGTTGAGAATAGGAAGAATTTCTTGGTGCTCCTCCTCATACGACGCAGGTTCGATCAAATCACGTCGGTGAGTAGGAGTGAGATACCAGACTTCAAATCCCCTGGCTTTCTTATTAGCCGATGCATTAGCGTGAAGAGAGATATAGATAATGGCCTCGTTAGCTTGGGTAGGTATTTTATTGGCGATTTCCGGCCTGTCTTCCAATGATATGAATATATCATTATTACGGGTGAGTTTTATAATTTTGTTCGGATACTTTTGCGTAAGCATTTCATGCAATAATTTCGACACCTGGAGCACCACATCCTTTTCATATACTTTTATACTCTTTCCGTCCACGGAATAGGTATAACAAGCACCCGGATCTTTACCTCCATGTCCTGGATCAATGACAATGGCAGCAACACGATAATAAGAAACCTTGGAAGGTTTATTAAAAAAATCCTTTATTACGGCCGCCGTCTGTTCGGGGATTAATACCGCTCCGTCCCGACGAATTATACCCGGTGTGTTTACTTTTTTATAATAGTTAAGCATTATCCACGGCGCTCCTATTTTAAACACAATCCTATCGGTGTTTTTTATCAGCACACCGGTATCCAGCATATAATCCCATTCCAATACCGCATCCAGCTCATTAAGAAAAGCTTTGAGCTCAATATAATCAGAGTAAAGAGCTGTTAAAGAAAAGGTTAATAAAATAACTACCAAGCATAAACCCTTTTTCATTTAGTGTCTCCCCTCTTGCTGTACATAGTCATCTTTTTACTCTCATTACACTTAAGCAGGGTATCAATTATATATACTCCCGCTTGTACTCCGCCTTTAAGAAAGGCTTTCCAAAATATGTTTCCCAGTACAACTTTATTATCGGAAACATGGTCGGTAAGATGTACTCCTGTTCTTTTCATAACTTCATTTAAAGTTTTCTGAATAGTCATCCCATGCCAATCACACGTGCTTTCACAGTGTAAATACGGTAAATTAAGCACCGCACAATTCTTGGCACACAGCTTCTTACAGCCGCTCCAAAAAGTTTCCATTGAATTGAGTGCGTCCAAATTTTTTTTATACTTAAGCGTAAAACAGGTTATGGACGGAAAAGAATTCTCGAAGAGAAACTGTTCCGTTTCTTTAATACCCGGCTTTAATCTGATGAATATGTTCTGTGCTGCCTGTTCGGCCATAGCTGCGGCCTTTTCACGGTCGTGATGTTTTGAAATGACATTTCCGCATTTTTCCACATTGTTTCTGGGAAAGCTTACTTTATCTCCCGGCTTTATTCGCAAAAACACATCCATTATCCCCTGCAATTTAGCTGCCTCTTCGGTTCCACTGATGTTCTCAATAATACCGGGAATCGAAATAAAAGCCCTTTCCGCTGAGGTATCATGATGTTGAAGCGGAAGCGGCCCGGGATCAGATCCTACTGCAATCAGGAGAGCCGCCTTTATAACATCCACACCGCTTGAGTAAGGATAGGTCCAGCCGGACATGTACCCGCCGGAAAGACGTGCCGCAATCTCTCCTACTACCGGACCGGTTTTAGTAAGTTTGATATCCCCTTTTGCCGCACCACAGGTAATACCCAAAGCCCGTATTCCCTTTTTGAAAGCCCGCACTAAAGATTCAACCGTGCCTGCATTATATTTAGTAGGCATAGTATGCCCCATCTCAATAAAATAGGGGGGAAAACAGATAATTCTGTCTGCAACTCCGCAGATGGTAATATTCCCGTTATAAACGATAGCGTCGATACTGAACTCGGGCCCTGCTATGTACTCTTCCACAATTACTCTCTGAGACCGGGAGTGAGCGAATGCGGTTTTTACGGCATGTTTAAGCTGTGACAGCGAAGTTACTTTGCTGACTCCGCGCGCGCCCATATTATCAACCGGTTTAACAACCAAAGGAAAGCACAGCTGTTTGAGTACCTGCTCCACCTTAAGTTGAGGAGTGAGCGTAATAAACTCAGGACTGGGCACATGGAATTTTTTAAATACTCTGCGCATTTTTTCCTTGTCCGTTGAGTTTACAGCCACCCGGTACGTAATACCGGGAAGATCCAGATTCTCCGCTACCCAGGCCACAGAGGTCGAGAAGTCGGTACCGGCAGTAAACACCCCGTCCAGACCCAGGTCTTTGTTGTAAGAACGCAGAGTCTCTGTGATGCGTTCTTTAGCCGTAAGATCTATTTGTTCAAAGTAATCAGCATACTTCCTGCCTGAAGCCTTACTGTCACGATCAATTAAAATAACGGTCCAGTTCATCTGCTTGGCACTGCGAAGCGCGGGCAGCTGCATAATCCCACCGCCCAAAATGGCGATTGTCTTGGTTTCAGGTAAAGTCATAATACTCACTTTCTTTTACCGCGTATACTTCAAAAGTGTCGCCCAAACACAGCAGCTTGCTTAAAACCAGTATCACAGAAGCAAAAATCTTTAAAAACCTTAGCCACAGACCCTTGCTTGGCAGAAATCTTTCAACATGATGTCCGGTAATCTTTATTTTCTTTATGGTAAAACCGAACAACTTGAGCTGCTTTTTTACGTACTGCGGGGTCCAAACCGTAAAATGATCTGACGGACTATTATACAAAAATCTAGAGCGGTTTTTTCGGGCCGATATACCCTTAGCCGAAGGAGTGGAAAAGGCAAACACTCCGCCTTCTTTTAATAAACTGTTTATAACCGCGAGTATATTGTGTAAATTCCGCACGTGCTCAATCACAAACCACATGCTCACAACATCACAGCTCTTTTTATTATCTGCCATAAACCGCGCCTGAATATGTTCGAAATCCATGGTTTGACACTGAATGCCAAGCTGCTTGCGCACATAGCGCACAGCTTCCGCACTAATATCAACTCCCCGTGCATCCAGCCCTTGTAAAGCAGCGGCTTTTAAAAACGGGCCGTAGGCACAGCCAATATCGAGCAGTTTGGCTTGTTTGTTATTTTTTAAGATTTTTAAGATTTCTCTAAGACGCTCTCGGCCCAGCTCTTGAATAAAAGCGAAATCTTCAAGATATGTTCTGCCGTATTGCCGTTTGTAATTATCAAAAAAGTAGCTTTTTGTATAGCGCACATGCTCTGAGCCGCAGTACAGCAGATATATCATGCCGCAGCGGGAACAGCGAAAATAACTCCTTTCTTTAAATCGCGCCACAACCCGGTTTAAATTCTTTTTACAGAGCGGACATGAAACTGACCCTTTAACCTCACAAGCAATAAGAAAATCTAAGAGAGACTGTTCCGTATCATACCGGCGGTGTGAATTTTCAGCTAAGATCTGCCTGAACAACTGTTTATTATGGAGCAATTTAATCAGCTTTCTTACGTTTGGTTTTTTAATACCGACAGCAGGCAATCCCGCTCTTCTTGTCAGTTTATCATGATAGGCTGTAGGATTTAAAAGGATTACCGGTACACCTTGTGCCAGTGCTTCATAACAGGTAAGACCGAAGTGAGTTATTACCAGATCATGTGTCTTTAAAAGTCTTGCTATGTTATTTGTATCCGCATGCACTCTCACTCCCTGCGGCCAACGAGCGGATTTAAACAACGGTCCCTGAATCAGCGAAATCGCGGAAGCCTTAAATATTTTATGGGTGAGAAGTATGTCCACGAGGGTTTTAGTCAGGCGCTCCGGATCCTCACCGCCAAAACTCAACAGCACACGTCTAAAGGGAAAGCAAAAATCTTTTTGCGATTCATGAACTAAATCGGCAGCATAGGGAAACACTGCATTGGGTATACTGCGCCGGCTGGTAAAGGGCAATGTATCTATAAGATAAGGAAATAATTCACGCGAACTTCCGCCTTCATCAAGCCCAAGCAGCACAGCTTGCTTGCCGTATCTCGATAATAAAGAAAGCTCTGTCTGCTTTAGATCCGTAACTATCAGCTTAATAAGATCGGATGTGGGTATATAGCGTAGAATATTTGTTTTTGGTAATGATGAGACAAACGCGGTCGGGAGTAACTCTTTGTCAGGGAGGAATAACCATGCTTTACCCCGAGCTTTCTTTACAATTGCCGCACAGCGTTTAAGGTGACCGATGCCTTGGCCAGCTCCTACTGCAGGGATGAAAAGGATCTTCCTACCTTTTGTTTTTTTTGCCGTGGAAGCCACAGCTCTTGGTTCGTTTTTAGCCATAATACTAATTCTTTTGTTTCTATCGGTTTACCTGAATAAAGCGCGTTGTAAATTGTCTCTATTATTTTAAAATCATCTGCCGTGTCCAATGTCACCCGTGCCTGCGCAAGAGAGCAGTTCCTGGGACACTTAAGCTCATGGACGCTAAACTTATGTTTATTGCGCAAGATATAAGTTGTTATGTTTTCATGCTCATACGGATCGTGCGATTCCCCGCACGAGGTATGAAGTGCTTTTGCTTCAACAACTTCAACGCCGGTACCCAAAGGACCTCCCGCAAATCTGCTTAAATCAGCGCGCCTCTTTTCATGCTCCCTTAAGTTTAAAGCGGCCAGTTCGGCTGAAACCAAAGGATTATCACCCGTTGCTCTCACCACTCTTGTAACCCCAAAATACTCGGCAGCCAGGCAGTAACGTTTTAATACGTCTAAAGAAGGGCCCGTAAAAAGCTCAAACCCACACTTTGCCGCATAACTTTTAAAAACCGGGGTGCTTTCCTTATCTGTAAGCAGGGCAAACACATCCGCCTTAACTTTGGCTAAAGCACGCATAGCATGCTCTATTACCGTGAGGCCCTCTACTCTGAGCAAGGCTTTTTCGGGCAGACGCTGTGATTTGAGTCGTGCCTGCAAGAAAATACCTGTTACTATTCCGGAGTTTCCCATAACTCAATCAGGCTCCTTGCATCTCTGCGAAATCTATATTTATTAAGGTCCACCCATTTTTTAATATGTAAGAAATCTTTTAACGAAGTTATAAAACCGGTATTGGATTTTATTAAGTATTTAATAAATTTTCTAAACGGCAGTACGCCCTTATCACTTCTAAAATCCACACATAAATTTTTTAGATAAAATGATTTATAACTTTCATCCGGAGTATTCTCCTCAAAAGGGATTTCATACTTGTAGTGGAAAAGTAAAGATGTATTGCATAAAATATTCTCGCCCCACAAAAATATCCTAAAACCGAAATCTATCTTCTGCCAGAAAGGTGTTTTAATATTTCTGTCATAGCCGCCTGATAATCGGTACTTTTCTTTATTGTAAATTCCGCAAAAATCAAAAGCAAACAGGCTTTTCATGCCGTCGTGCAGCGGATTCCAAGGTATAATCTTGAAAGCCTTTTTTACATATCCCGGTATCTGAATAGTGGGAATAGTATCTCCTTTTTTATTTCTGAGGATCGGCACCGTACAGAGCGTATTTTGCTTTTCGATTTTATCGAGCAGTCTGCCGGCAAGCGAGCTTTGTGATATCCTCATATCATTCCAAATTACTATTACCAACTTGGCCATAGCTTCTTCGATAGCGATGTTTACCTTCTCTCCTGTCGTGCATTTTTCATGTAAGAGCAGAAACTTCACATGCGGATACTTTCTGGAAAAACTTTCGACATCATAAGCAATATCAGGTCCTTCAATTGAAATCACCTCTAAAGATTCTTTAAATGGCAATTCCGTGAACATATCGTGCTGGAACAATCTTCCCCCGCGATTCAGGATTACCACACTTACGGGAAACACGTATTTGCTGATACGAGGTTTTGGTGCTCCTCCCATTACTGTATAGGGAATTTGTGTATGTTTAAAAATTGAAGGTATAGTATTCATCACACTCGCTGCACACATCCGGATATTGTTTATGTAAATGCTTAAGGTACACTTCATTTCCCCTCTCCCACACTGCAGGCAGTTCATCATGGAAGATGTTGCCCAGATTATGAGCCCCCATAAGATCTTCTTTACAGAGGGGTACGGTTCCATCTATATTTATGCACATGTCTCTTTTAAGATGCCAGCAAGGAAAGCGTTTGAGCGGTGATAAATCCGTTACTTTATGCTGTGGTAAAAACCCGGAAAAGTAATCGTACTTTTGAATGATAATATGTGCCGCTGTCTCTTTCCATTGCTTATAGAATTTCTCAAGCTCGTCTTCATTGTTTTGCATTCGTACGGCTTGTACATAAACATTATTTTTAAAGAGCTTAAGTAAGGTGTCTGTTAAAGCCAGCGCTTCTTTAAAACCTTGACCACGTAAGCTTGTATACATATTCTCAGTTACCGCATCTAAAGAAACTATCCAGCGGCAGCGGTTAAGAGTCTGTTTGCTCAAAGAGCTTAAGGCGCTTCCGTCCCACCCCAAACCCGAAGTCTCAATAACCAGGTCAAAAGCAGGTATTTCACATACTTTTTCGATCATTTTGTATACCTGGCTGTGCAGAGCAGGCTCACCCCATAACGAGATCCCGATTACCGCATCTTCACAATAGTTTTGTATTTTTTCCAGAATAAGATTAAAATCCTCAAATTTCATTTCAGCTTTTTTACCAAGAATATCCCCTTTAAACTTGGGGTATGGGCAATAAGAACACACCTGTGCGCAGCCTTCAACCGTCTGAATTAAAAAGTAACGGGGCAGAGTCCGTAAAATCTCACCCTTCTCCTGTAGTACCTTAATGACAGCCTGTTCATCAAAGGCATCATGAGAAGCCAGGCTTGAAAGCAGTAAAAAATTGCGTTTTGAATCCGCAGCTAATGTTGCACGTAAAATACGCAGATCTACCGGTGATATTTCCGTTTCCAAATCGAACGAATTTATATCCTTTTTTATTAATTCAAAGAGAGTGTCTCTTTGAGGTTCAGCATCTTGTTCCTCTTTTATAAGACTCATCAGAGGATCCACAACATGTGTTTTTAGAATCTCCGGTGCCAGGCCGTACGGATATCCATCCGCAAATGTATAGTCGGCAAAATACTTTAGATGGTTGTCATACATACGCCGGGTAATTCCCTTATCAAGCAATGCGCAGTCAGCGTAAAAATAGAATATGTTATCAAAGTCTTTGCTTTTCTGTTTAATTTCTTTTAAAAGATCAGAAACCGTCCATTTTTCTTTTATTAAGGTCTCATATCCTTTGCAGTCCTGAACGGATTTTGAAAGGAATAAAAGAGTCCTGTCCACATCCGGCAGGCTCTTAACAAAGCTTTTCACAAAATCCAACGTGGTTTTGCTGTCATGTAATTTTTCAAAAACATAGCCGGAGAGGTTGATTCCGTTTACAATTGCAATATTTTTCATATCTATTGCCTTTATCGACATGTAGCACATTCCGCTGAATGACTAGAAAGTCGGATCATATAAATAATACCCGAGTATTGCATTATCTCCAAGTCTTTAGCATAATGATCATCGTAAACGAACAATATGCTTACATTAAAAGATGCGCTCATATATATTTCTCAGGCACCATTCAGATTTTTAAGCTTGAGCTTAATTATCATACTATTTATAATAATTATTGTCATTGGTAATTCTCTTTTTAATTCAGCTTATCAAGAATTAGAAATCCAGATTCAGCAATTTTTACCCGGTTCCTTACTCATCAAGAATAACTCGACACAATCGGATGTTCTTCGTCTTGCGGAATCCACGAATACAGCTGCTCAGATCCTGCCCGAATCAGGGAGGATCATGGAATATACTAAAGCACATCCGGCCGTATCCGCAATCGTACCCTTTAAACTGGCACAAGTCCGGTTGGACACCAAAAGTTATAGCTTGTACGATCTTCATACACTATGCCTGCATACGGACGCTGCGGCTCACTTAAAGGATCAGCTTATAATCGAACAAGGAGATTTTTTGTCTTTAGACCAAAGAGGCATCATGGTATCACAAGCCCTGATCGATCGACTGTATCGTACATTCAATATTCAATTCAAAGTCGGCGATATGCTTACCCTTTCAAATGCACTGCTTGCTTTCGGTTTTTCCCAATACAGGGTTCCGCTAAAGGCTGTTTACAGCTTAAAGCACAGTAAGAGTGAGTTTAACTTCATTTCATCACTCATACTGATTGATGAAATAAGTTTTAATCTGCTTTTTAATTTAGCTATAGCTCAAGAAAACATTGATGCTTTAGGGCAGAATCTTTTATTGAAGGATGCTCACGATATTTTTAATAATCATGTCTCTCTTTTTGTCTTACCGGATCTTTCACACAGCGATCATTCGCTAGCATCACTCTTTTCTCTGTTGGGTGACCCAAAACAAAAATACGCTGTTCTGACTCCACAGACACAGATCTGGCAGGGTATTCTTTTAAATCTGCCCAAACACTCCGCGCAGGACATATCCGTACTGAGTCATAATATCGAAATATTTTTTAGCACACATAATATACCCGCCCGGGTGAGCGCCTGGCCCGGTAAAAGCATGCCGGTTCTCAATAAGCTTGAATTGAAACACACTGTTTTTATCATCATCATGATTTTTTTTGCGCTCTTAATTATCGTGGGCAGCAATATTATATCCCGACCCACTTATAAACAATCACAGCTTATTAAAAAAAACAGAGCAGATATTTCTTTAGGATCATCAGTATATTTATTATTTGGCCTTGCTGTGTTACAAAGCGTGTTGTGCGGAATACTGGGGGTTTTCGCTGCGGGTATAGTTTTTATATTCTTCTGGGGCCGGGCTCTTTACTTTTCCCCGGACTCATGGTTTTTTACTCTTTTTGAAAGTCCAAAGCTTTATCCGGAATTACACATATCCGGATTTTTGTATGTAATGTTATTCCTCTTCCTTTACAGCTGTTTCTCTTGGATCCATGCTATTACCGGAACACGAAAATAAACTTATTTCTCAGGTATAAGCTCTAGAATCAACTCTACTTCACCTCTTGACAGCTTGGTAGCGCGTGCAATCTCCTGCACCGACCAACCCTGATGAGCAAGCTTTACTACGGTTTGCCGCTTGTCGACCGAGGGCGCTCCGCGATCCTTTTTAACCTGAGCTACTTCTTCTTTAATCAAGCTTTCAAGCAGACGCAGCTGCTCCTGTGCCTGGTTGTTTACCTTTTCCAGCCTGGTTTCCGCACGAGCCAGCCATTCTCTTGCGATACCCAGCTTATCCATGCGTGCTTCCAACTCGAGAATAAGATTATCGATATTCTCCATCTTTTCAACAACCAGATCGGCCTTTTCCTTATTGAGAGCTATAATATTTACTTCTTCACTTAATTCTTTAATGAGTTCCGGTATACCTTTCATCTCTTTATGCAGCTCACCAATGTTTTTCTCTAACATGGTAAGCTTTTGAAAATTCTTATCCACACCCTGAGTAGTGCTGTCCAGCACCTTATTTTTCTTTTCCAGTCGATCGAAACGGGAATCAATATCGTTCTCTAATTCTTCCAATGAGCGCATTTTAAGCTCCAGCTCCTGAACAGCATCATAATTGGTGGTTATGTTGGCAACTTTGGCATCAATTTCGTGGGAAATAGCTATCAAACGCTTAAAATCAACCTCCATACTGTTAATACGCTTCTTTTCTGTCACAAAATCCCTGATTTTTGCCGACACATCATCTACAAGTTTTTTAGTATTAAAGAATTCCTTTGCTATGGAATCCATATCTTTTTTGTAGGACGAGATTTTTATTAACTCTTTTTTCATGGAGCTGATATCATTTTCTAAACTTAATTTAAGATTGTCCGCCCGCTCGAAGATCTTGGTCTGGGCGATAAAACCCTTCTGCTGCTTTTCAATTTCAGAAATATTTTGTGAGAGATGCGAAGACTTTTCCAGAAGCTTTTCCAACTCAAGTCTAAGGTCGGACCGCTCCTTATTAGTAGAATCAATCAATTCGTTTTTTTGTTCCGCAAAATCCCGCTGCACCTCTTCAATCGTGGAACTGGACTGCTCAAGAAAATCCGCTACCCTCTCCGATATAGTGAGTTCGGATTCTTTATATTTTTGCAGTATCTCTTCATGCCAGACTTCAGCTTCGTTCTTGGTCCCGGAAAAATAATTAAGCAGTTCTTTTTCCGTCTGCTTCAAGCTCGCTTCTATAAAAGTACGCATTTCATCAGTTTTCTCTTTAAAGCAGTGTCTTGTAATACTCTCGATATTATTATCATTCTCCTGCTTTGCAGTATCAATCTGTGCAGTAATATCTTCCTGAAAGCTTTCTAATCTATTCTGGATGGTCTCACTTCTCTCTTTAAGATCAGTAAAGAAATCATCTTCCAATATTTTTAAATTTTCAGACACATTTTCATAGGCTTTTGCTTTAAGTCCGCTAACTTCAGACTCGATATTTTCTATTTCAGTATTTATCAGCTGCAGCTCCTCTTCTGCTTTTACTTTTTGAGCCATGCGTTCATCCTCTAACACTTTGGTGAAATTATTAAAATCTGTTTTTATTTTATCTGTAATACTTCCCATATATGTTCGTAATGATTTTTCAAGTGCTTCGATATCCACATTAGCATTTTCCATTTTCTGAAATTTATACTTCAGCTTTTCTTCATATTCATCCAATCTCTGCTCAACAGTTTTCACAAATTCATCCATATTAACATCATTCTCCTGCTTTACGGTATCGATCTGTGTAGTAACATCTTCCTGAAAGCTTTCTAATCTGTTCTGTATGGTCTCACTTCGCTTTTCTAGATCAGTAAAGAAATCATCTTCCAATATTTTTAAATTTTCAGACACATTTTCATAGGCTTTTGCTTTAAGTCCGCTAACTTCAGACTCGATATTTTCTATTTCAGTATTTATCAGCTGCAGCTCCTCTTCTGCTTTTACTTTTTGAGCCATGCGTTCATCCTCTAACACTTTGGTGAAATTATTAAAATCTGTTTTTATTTTATCTGTAATACTTCCCATATATGTTCGTAATGATTTTTCAAGTGCTTCGATATCCACATTAGCATTTTCCATTTTCTGGAATTTATACTTCAGCTCATCTTCGTACTCCTCCAACCTCTGCTCAACCGTTTTCACGAACTCATCCATCCGGGCAGTAACATGCTCTTGAGTGCCCTTGGCCTGAGTCAGATATTCATTCATGGTATGAGTGATCTCGCTTTCGAGTCCTTTAAGACGATCTGAAACTTGCCTTTCAAGATCTTTCATTTGTTTGTCCAGCTCAACATGCCACACATTAGCATCAGATCTTAATACACCAAACAGTTCAGCTATTTCCTTTTTCTTCATATCCAGGTCGCTGCTTGCCCTATTAAAATAATCAAGCGCCTCTTTGGCCTGAGTCTTGGCCTTTTTATCTATAGACTCTTTAAGCCCCGCAAAAACTTCATCATTGAATGTTTCACCCCTTACCGCTGCCTTCTCAAGCTGTTCATGGTACATTTTTTCAATCTGGGCATACTGCTCTTTAAAATCTTCGATTTTTGCCACAAACTCCACGTCAAGACTTTTTACAGTATCATGCGTTTCCGAAAGCATACTCTCTATCTCCCCGGCTATCTGTTCCCTGTTTTCTACAGCTCCTCCGATAATTGAGTCTATCTCTGCGGAAAGTTCGCTTGTCCCCTGACGTCTTTTCTTGGTTATCTCCTCATCCAATCCGGTCAGTAATTCGCGGTAGGCTTTCTCCGCCGTCTTAATAACTTCTCCTTTTCGTTCTTCTAATTTCTTCACATATTCAGAAATATTCGCCACTCTGTTTTCCACAGTGTTCAAGCTGTTTTCCAGCTGTTCAATACTGTCGCGATGGGTATCAAGCAATTTTTTCCTGATCTTGTCCAGCTCAAGTTT
>CAZEPL010000011.1:42101-59154 GCA_964514135.1 uncultured Spirochaetaceae bacterium
ACCGCAATATCATTAATTTCAACCGTCTTTTCCTTAATAAATACCGATATCTCTTCCTTCAACTTGTCCGAGAAGCGTTTTACTTTCTCTAAACTTCTATTGCGTTTATCGAGCATTCTAAAGAGGATAACAATTATAATTACTACTAAAAAAGTAGGTAGGCTAAAAGTGTAATTCATTGCTCCCCTCCCGTGGGATATTTGTATTATATCATATCTTACCGTATAGCTATTGTCAATTATTTTTTTAATATTTTTCTATTATAGGTACCTATTTTTCAATGAAAATAAAGCTATGCCAAAAGAATAATATTGCTGCATTTTTCCTCTACATTAAATATTTCATATACAAAGCCAGCGCCACATGTGTGGTGCCGCTGAGTATGGTAAGAAGCGCAAAAACAATATGCAGTTTACGCCGCTTGGCTGCCGGCAGAATGTTCGTCTTCATGCCCAACAGCATAGTAATTAACAACAAAGGAAAAGTTATAATTCCAATTATAATTGTGAAATCATAAAGCTGCATCATATCCTCCTTTTAAGTACATCCTAAAATTAAAGGAAGATAGAGTCAATCGGCGGTTTTACAATCTTTTACACTTTTTTACATTATAGTGACACCTCATCCCTTTTCTCACTGCATATTTAAAGAAGAGATCAATAGTATATAGCACAAAATAGATAGTTATTTTATACTTACTATAATATAAGGCAACCAAATGGCAGGCGGTGTTAAAAGAAGCTTGAAAAAAATCCAAAGATTAAACCTCGTTGTAATATTTGCCCTGGCCATTATCATACCCGGTGTGGTACTGGGAATACTCGCTCTGCGTGCCATCGAAAGAGAAGAAGCATATATTGAAAAGAATTTTAAGCTCACACTGTCTTCCGAAGTGAACAACACGGTTTCACTGGTAAATGCCGAGCTGAGAGCCGTTCAGGATGAACTGGCTGATATTATAACAGTGCCCGAGCCTTATAATGCGGCACAAGCATTAAAAACTATCCAGCATGATTCACCACTGATTGGTCTTCCCTTCTTGCGCTCCTCCCAGAGAATTGTGATCTATGCTGAAAGCTCCGAAGCGCTGTCGGAGGAAGAGTCCGCACTGATAAACCAGAATAAGGAGTTATTCGAAGATGATGTTTCCATACCTGTTTATAAAAACATTGTAAAAGAGTATAAGGAAGAGATTCTTAATGAGGAAATTGAGGAAGTCGAGAGGGAATCAACAAAAGATGATAACTCCGCCCTCAGACAAAACGACCTCGAACTCCAAGACAACCTGTTGAATGCGGACCAAACCGAGACAAGCAAAGCCTTAAAAGAGGAAATAGAAACACAACAGGCAATCACCCGCTTTAACAGATCCGAGCCCTTACGTGAGAAAATCTACAAACAGGCTCAGGAACAAGGTCAGCAAATTCTTGTTCGCAATATCATCCTGCCCGAAGGCAAGCAGGATTCACTTAATAAACAGTGGTCGTTCTTTATTTTGGAATCCCGTACTTTTAGTCAGATCATTGAGAAGAACTCGAGCGGCATTATTCCCCGTTTTATTGAAGATAAATTCTATCTGCTTTACTGGGAAAAGGACAATAATGGTTCGGTTGCAGGCTGCGTCATTGACAATACGGCCTTAAAACAGCGCCTGCTTAAAGTAATCCCACCTGCATATAGCGAAACCCGCGTACTGGTAATTTTAAATGAAAAGGCCACACCATTGGTTATACCGGAGGGTGAAGAACAGAGAGAGTGGTACAGACCGTTCACAGCCAAAGAGATATCGGAATTGCTTCCCCGCTGGGAAATAGCAGCCTACCTTACCAATCCCGATATTATTAAGAACAAAGCTCAATCAACCGCCCTGGTATTGTGGATATTGATCGGATTCCTGCTTATATCATTGTTTTTGGGCGGTACCTTTATTACGGTGCTCCTGGTAAATGAAATGAAACTGGCACAGCAGAAAACCAGCTTCGTGGCCAACGTCTCGCATGAGCTAAAAACCCCTCTTACCTCAATCCGCTTATTTGCCGAGCTGCTCAGAGACAACCGGCAGCCGGATAAAACCAAGCGCAAAAGGTATCTGGATATTATGGTATCGGAAACCGAGCGCCTTACCCGTCTTATCAACAATGTGCTGGATTTTACCAGAATAGGTAAAGGGAAAAGAAACTACAACCGGCACGAATGTGATATCGGCAGGTTATGTCAGGATATCATCGAAGCCCAGCGTGCCAGACTCGAATACAAAGGTTTTACATTGAATATGAAACGTCCGGCCAAAGCCATTTCAATTAATATAGACCAGGAAGCCATAAAGCAGGTGCTTATCAACCTGCTTTCCAACGCGGAAAAGTACTCACATAATAAAAAGAGTATCGATGTAAAAGTAGAAACAGAAATTGCTCTGGTTAAAATCAGTGTGATGGATAGGGGACCCGGTATACCTTTAAAATTAAGGGAAAAAATCTTTAAAGAGTTTTTCCGGATCGATGATTCCTTAAATGCGCCGGTAACGGGCAGCGGTCTGGGATTAACCATCTCAAGAAAAATTCTGCGCGATCATGGCGGAGATATTGTGTATTTTTCCCGTGATGGCGGAGGAAGTAACTTCCAAATAATACTGCCGAGAGGAGAATGATTCTATGCGCAAACAAAAAATACTTATCGTAGAAGATGACAAGGCCATTGTGACGGGGCTTAACGATCTGCTGGAAAGCGAAGGCTATCGTACACTTATTGCTTATAACGGAAAAACAGCCCTGGAATATTACAAGAAGAACAAACCCGATCTGATTCTTCTCGACATCATGATCCCGGAAAAAAGCGGATATGAAGTGTGTAAAGAGGTGCGGCGTTCCGATCATCACACACCGATCATCATGCTCACCGCCAAATCTCAGGAGGTGGATAAGGTTGTGGGATTAGAGCTTGGTGCTGACGATTATGTGGTAAAGCCTTTTGGGGTACAGGAGCTTTTAGCGCGCATCAGAGCCTGTCTGCGCCGCACCGTGTCCGAGCACACCGCAAACCAAAGCGGGCTCATCACCTTCGGAGATGTGGAAATAAATCCCAAGACACTGAGCGGCCGTAAAGGATCAAAAGAATTCCCCGTAACCCAGCGCGAAGTAGACCTTTTACAGTACTTTCTGGCCCATGAGGGAGAAGTGATAGACAGACTGACCCTGCTGGATACGGTCTGGGGCCTGAGTTACGGCGGCACCACGCGCACTCTGGACCAGCATATTGCCAAGCTGCGCCAAAAAATAGAGGATGATGCCGGTAAGCCCCGCTTTATCTTAACCGTACACACCGTGGGCTACAAGTTCTGCGGCAAACCGTAAGATGCGCAGTGCGCTTTTGTTTATCAGCAGATAATTCTACTCACTCGTCCCACGTACAATAAGAGATCTCATGTTTATGGTATCTGTCGGGTTGGTATTTCCTTCTGAAATTATTTCTCCATTAATAGTTCAAATCCTTAAAATGAAATCCGTTCCTACAACATCATTCGTGGTACCGGTCCAATATGAGCTTTGTACATTACTAAATCCGTTTGCATTTAACTATGTATAGAGAGTCGTTTCTCCGGCGTGTAACAGAGTTGCCAGTTCATAAAAATTGGGGAGTCTCCAGTCATCATAAGTTGCTAATGTAGAATCATTAGCATACGTCAGCGCGGTACTCCAATTTTTCTGAGTTGTGTCCGGGCTCTGCTCCCACATTAAACCTGTCACGTTATCGGTAATGGTTCCGTCGCCGTTATCCGTAAAGCGCGGATCGGGCCAGGCTACTCCCATCTGCAGATAACCGTCATCGCCCGCGGCAATATGATCATCCGCGTCCTGACCGGTTTTGGGAATGGGTATGGGATCAAATCCACCGCCGTCTCCGCCGGGAGGTGGGCAACCTGTTATTAATAAAGCCAAAAACATAACTAAAAAAGTCACAACTGATAATTTTTTCATATACACCCCCATATTTTTTTTACGGCTTGTAAGCTACAGCCAACAGACTATTGCCGCCCGGGCTGGAGTCGGTCCAACTGCCGGTACTACCGTCGGGAGACCACCAGGCAAGTCCGCTGTCTCCCACTGTAACAAAGCGTCCGTTCCCATAACTTACCAAGTACAGAACATAATGGCCCGGTGATACGATATTCCATATTTCCGACCCCGGGTCGATAGACCATATAATTTGGTTAAGTCCCACGCCCACAAAACGATCATTTCCGTAACACATGCCGTATGCAGCAATAGACTCCGCCAAAGAAATAAAATTCCAGGATTTACCATTCGTAGACTTCCAGACATAATTGTTAATTGATGTCCCAGCAACCGCGAACTGTTCATCCCCATACGCAATACAATAGAGGGGATTGAGTTCCTCTACAGGGCTTACGTCCCGCCAGCTGCCCGCGCTGCCGTCCGGAGACCACCAGATCTGACCGCCTTCTCCCACGGCCACAAAATGCGCTTCCGGTTCACTTCCCGGTGTCGGACAGCCCAGTGTCAGGAAACTAAACATAATGAATACTGCTACTATGCCGATATATTTTTTCATACACTCCTCCTCAAATAAATTCTACGCTTACTTTTTAGTTAGAATTATAACGGCTCTACAAAAATAAACATCGTACGAAAGTACTAGAGGGAAATAAATCTTTGCGGTCTTTGTGTTCTCTATGAGAGGCTTTTTATACAGCCACTTTTAAAGCAACTCAATTTTTAAATAAGAGCAGCCTTTTAGCTAAGGACCTATACCAACATTTCCACATTTTTATCATAAAAAAGTCATATTATACGGGTACAAGTAGCTAAAAAAACATGGCTGCTCATTATGATGCTGATCACAGCTTTAATGGTATACGCATTTATTGAGCCCTACCGGATTGAAGTAAAAGTTACACAAATCGTGGCTTCAGATATACCTGAAGCATTTTCTCAATTCCGTATCGCATTTATAGCCGACATTCATCATGGACTCTTTTTTTCGCGCGAGCGGGTAAAAAATATAGTGGGGATGATAAACGAATTGAATCCGCATCTGGTTGTTCTGGGCGGAGATTATGTGTATGGACATAAAAAGTATTTGGCTCCTTGTTTTGAGGAACTTACAAAGCTGAAAGCTCCCTATGGTATTTTCGCGGTTCTAGGCAATCACGATCACTGGGAAAATGAGAGCGCTCAATTTTCTGTTGAGGTAATCAACGCGCACAAGATCACCCTGATTGATAATAAGGCCCTTTGGATTTATAAGGATGGCACACGAATAAAACTGGGCGGTGTGGGCACTATTTTCCCACCCATACGCTTCTGTGCCCCGCCGCAGATAAACCTCATCATATTAAATAAAAGCCTATATCCGTCTCATTAAAATTCGTTAATTTATACAGATAATCCACTGCTCAGTCATCCTGAGCTATCTGGCCCTTAAATCCCAACTCATCTTCTTTTGTCAGACACAAAATCAGATAACCGTCTTTTATAACAGCATTGGCAGGCTCAAAGTATACAAGGCAGCTTTCAAAGCTCCAGTTACCTGTGCCCCAGCGCTCCGAATTTAAACTGTTAAAATCGTCTGTCCATGCCAGGCTAAAATCACTGCCGCCAGCTCCCCCGCCGGGAGTATATTCATAATATTTAATCCAGTTTATAAATTGATACTGGGGCAGCGTGTTTTTATTGAATCTGCCTACCCATTCCTCGGCTGTAGAGATCCATAAATTCATTCTATAGGTAAGCGGAGTATCACGAAGATCTATAATCTGCTGACTCTTAGCGGCAATATCTTTCCTAAGCAGTACTCCGTCCACATACAAGGCCACATAATCCGGTGTCCATTCGATTGTATAAGTATGGTATTTAGTAGGCAAATCTTTAACCTTGTGTTTAAGCTCGGACATTATCTTGTTGGCGGCATGCCCGGTAATGCTATTTGTCTGAAACAGATTCTTTTCTTTTCCAAGTGCTTCAATATCAATCTCTCTCCATAAAAACGGCAGCCCCTGCCAGGATTTACCGTCATTAAGAAAAAAGGACGATACTATTCCTTTTTCATTTACCATTTTCATCCTCACTTCAAATTTACCGAACAGGACCGTCTCATGATAAAAAACCTCCGCGCCTTTGAGATTCTTAACCTGTTGTGCCGAAAGACTACAACTAAAAACCACAAAAATAATAATTAAAAAGAAATGCAATTTCAATTTCATACCTCTGCCTCCGCTCACTAAAAATGCAGTTAGAATATGCTATTTATTCTGTTAGACAAAGCCCTTTTTGATCTGAAATCGATTCCACAGCGTAAGTTATCACAGAATTTTGCAGGAATCGCGTATGTTAAGCTCGGCATCCAACGTGGTCTCTTTAGGGCAGTGTTCACCGGAAACATGAGACAGTATCTTTTTAACAGCCAGTTCCGCAAGCTGATGGTAATCTTGTTTTACGGTGGTGATACTTGGGATAAAATGTTTGGAAATAAAAATATCATCGAATCCGGTGACACTTACATCATCAGGCACGGTCAAACCGGAGAGAAAAACCTGCTTAATCGCGCCGAGCGCCAACGTGTCGTTCGTACACATTACGGCAGTAGGCCGGTCTTTCAAGGAAAGGAGCTGTTTCATACTTGAAGCACCGCTATCAACCAGGTACTGACCGGAAATAATCCACTCCTCGTTTACAGTCAGATTATTTTGTGCCAATGTCTCTTTGAATACTGCTATTTTTTCTTCTGTTATTACAAATCCTCGCTCTCCCGTTATCAATCCTATTTTCTTATGATTGCATGAGAGTATATACCTTACTATTTTTGCAAAAGCTTGTTTTTCATCCGTGCGTACAATATAACAGTTCTCAAAATCTATCTTGCTATTAATAAAAACAATCGGCAGTCTTTTAGCCACAAAACTTATCTCGTCTAAAAAAGATTTTTTAGGTTTTATCTGATTCGCCTTACCGCCGAGAAAAATGAAGCCGTCGACCTGTCTTTTCTCAATTATATGTAATAATTCCGTTTCATTTCCCAGCCAGCTGTTTATAATACCAAACAGCAGTGTATAGCCGACAGATGTGCAATATATCTCCGCTTCGTTACATATTGTTACAAAAAAAGGATTGGAGAGTTCTTCTACCAGCAGGCCGATTGTGTTTGAGATACGATTGCAAAGCGCCCGCGCGATGAGATTCGGTTCATAATTACACTCATTGATTACCTGTTGAACTTTCTTTCTGGTTTCTTCCTTGACATTCGCTTTTCCTGTGAGTACGCGCGATACAGTTGCAATAGAAACGCCTGCTCTTCTGGCAATATCATATATCGTGATATGATCTTTTAGAAGACTCATATTATTATTTTACACTGTGTAAGGGGTTACATCAAGAATATAATACAATTAAAACCATTGAGTATAAATTGAAAATTTAAAAGATGAATTATATTTTTTAATAAATTAATCCAAAAAAATCCGCGGAAATCCGTGAGCCAAAGAATAATAAAGCTCACGGATACACACGGAAGTAAACAGATTTCGAAACCTTTATCTAACTACACCGAGAATGACTTCACTTCCTTCCCGGTACACCCGGAATAAAATCTCATTAGTCGTGGAATCGTTGAGAGCTTTATAAAAATCCATAATAGTACTGATCATTTTCTTATTAATCTTTACAACCACGTCACCTTGCCGGAGGCTGGCCAATCCTGCCGGTGCTTTTGAGATGATATTTCCGATTACCACACCATTCATACTGTCGGGCAGTTTGAGGCGTGATCGTATCTCATCATTAATTTTAAGCGGCACCATGCCCGGCCAGATATTGGTATCTGACTGCACTTTGTCTTCTTCCGCGCGTGCAGTAAGTGTTACACGTATCTTCTGTTCTTTGCCGTAGCGAATTACAACAAACTCAACATTCTTGCCCGGTGAAATATGACCCACAATAGAAGTTAAGTGATTGGCATCCTTGATTTCTGTTCCCTCAACCCATATAAGCAGATCGCCAGGTAAAATACCCGCTTTATATGCCGGTGAATTTTTGAATAAATTAAGCACCAATGCTCCGCTTTTGCCCTTAATTCCCAAATCTTCGATAACACCCGGATAATAGTTAGGATTTGGGTCACCAATCTGTACACCCAACCATCCGTATTCAACCTTACCTTTGAAAATAAAATCATCGATTACTTTTTTAGCATTGTTAATGGGAATGGCAAATCCCAAACCGATGGACTGACCGGTACGGGAGGCAATCCAGGTATTTATACCGATAACTTCACCCTTGATATTAAGAAGCGCCCCTCCGGAATTCCCCTGATTAATACTGGCATCGGTCTGAATATAATCGGTAAAATTGGCAATCCCCGAAGCTCCCATACCAAAGGCATCGTCCGGTCTTCTGCCTAAAGCACTTACTACGCCGACAGTCATGGATGATTCAAATCCTAACGGATTACCGATTGCTATTGCCCAGTCACCGACATATACTTTGTCGGAATCTCCCAAACGTGCAACCGGCACCTCGTCTCCGGCCTCAAACACTACAAGAGCCAGATCCGTTCGAGCATCCTTACCCACAATCCTGGCTTTAAACTCACGCTCATCATATAATTTTACGCTAATCTCGCCAGCATTACCTACTACATGATTGTTCGTCACCACATACACCTTGTTGCCTGTTTTACGTACTATTACTCCGGATCCAAGTCCAGGACGTTTGTACTCATACTCCTTATTTTCATTGTTTTTATCCGGATTCCCGTCTTCATCAAATTCAAAAAAATACTCCCATGGTGAATTCATATCCGGCATTCGTTGTTTCACCATCTCGACTACGTTTATCTCAACAACAACCGGCAATGCTATTCCGGCCACGTTCCTGAATGAGTACTGAATGTCCTGCAATACCTCCATGCCCTGCTCCACGCTATCGTAATCATTGGCGAAAGCACGGGAAAGTTTTCCCCCGCCGTTAGAACAGGAATAGATGATGGCGGTTGAGATAACAAAACCTAATATCATGGATAAAAGTGCGACATTAAATATTAAAAATTTCTTTGAGTAGAATATACTCTTTTTGTGTGTCATTTTTTTTACCCTCCTCATATTATCCAATATCACTGTTTTTTGCTTTATCATAATAAACAATCAATTACCTTAAAAGTAACATATTAAGGATCGTTTATATATACAATATATTTTTAATTTTTAAGGTACTATGAGATTTTATGCATTACATAACGGAAGGGCAATTTCGAAGCAGGCACCGCCATCTGTCCTATTGTAAACGGATATCGTGCCTTGATAGCTATCCACAATAACCTTTACGATTGAAAGCCCCAATCCCGTGTGCCGGTTTTCACTGCCATTTCTTTGTCTGAAAGAAAAAAACCTTTCGAATATTTTTTCCCGGTGTTCCGCAGGGATTCCGGGTCCGTTGTCACTGATACGGATTACCGCTCTCCCATCCTGCTGCTCCAGATCAAGTTCTACGGTTCCATATTCTTCAGAGAAGCTGATGGCATTATCCAGAATATTTTCGAATATTTGAGCAATCCTTTCCGGAGATGCTAGAATTTTAAGGGGATTTTGTGGAAGCCCGGTTTTAAAGGTTACCCCTTTATTTCTCAGCTTGAATGCTTCGACTACATGCCTGCAGAGCGTATTCAGTTCCACCGATTCGGTGGTTTCTTGAGCCAAACTGGCATCTATTGTAGTGATTTCACGAGCCCCGGAGAGTAGACGCTCCATTCTCGCCACATCTTTCTGAATCATTTTTAAAAACTTTATTCGCTCTTCTTTTTTATCAGTATCGAGTGCAATGTCAGTAGCGGAACGAATAGATGCCAGCGGGTTTTTAAACTCGTGTGAAATATCCGCTGCAAAGGTTTCGATGAACATAATATGTTGTTCCAATCGCTTGGTTAAGCTCGTGAGCGAACGTGACAAATCGCCGATTTCATCCATGCGCCTGGTCTGCTTGAAATGCCTGGTAAGCCTTCCTCTCCTATCTAAAACAGCTTCCGCTTCCCGCTTCAACTTGCGTAAAGGCCGGGCAATCGTACTGGAAAGGATCAAGCTTAATATGATGGCGCCCAGGCTTGAATATAGAAATATTCTGATAATGCCCATACGTACTTCATAGAGATCCAAGAGAATTCTGTATGTGGACTGGGATACAAGAGCCACTCCCACGACCACATCATAACTACGGATAGGAATAGCACTGTAAAGAATAATAGATTGCTGACCCCCTATGGCATAACGGGTTGTTGCACCGTATTTTCCTTCCAAAGCAGCTATAACTTCAGGACCCAGGAGCGGTTTGTCATAGGTATAGTAATCCGCGGTCTCTAATTCCGGTTTTGGCGGTCCGTAAACTTCTCGAAAAAACCTGATGGGAACAAGAAAGAGATCGTAAACCCAATTGCTCTGCTCTTCTGCTCCTTCTGGATATTCAGCATTTTCTTCTTTACTAGACTCAATTTTTTTAAGCTTGGTGTATAAAGCGCTGGAATCCGCCAGGAGGTTTCCCTCGCGATCTACAATCCGCAGTCTGGATTTTTTCCTGCCTTCCAGCTTCTGCAAGATCTTTTGACATGTCTCTTTTTGTAAATAACCTTGGTCAGCCAAAGCGGCGGACAAAATCCTTCCCTGCTGTACCATATAATCTTCCTGAGCTTTGAGAAGCTGTTTTTCATAAACATCGAGATAAAAAAAAGCCGCTACCGGAACAATTACCAACAGCAGGTTAAAGGCCAGAAGCCTAAAGACAATGCGGGAAAAAAATCTAAGCAGTTTCATGGAGCACCCTCTGCTTTATAACGATAACCTAAACCATATATGGTCTCGATATGGGTAAAAGAATCGTCAACTGCTATGAACTTCTTTCGCAGTCGTTTTATATGACTGTCTATGGTGCGGTCACTCACATATATATTATCCGGATAGGCCTCTTCCATAAGCTGGTTCCGTGTCTTTACGATACCGGGGTTTTTGATAAGTGATTGCAGAAGCATGAATTCGGTAATAGTTAAGGGTAAGGCACTACCTTTCCATTTTACCGTATACCTCTGTAAATCCAACTGAAGGTTCTCAACGATAAGACATTGTGTGCTATCTTCCTCTTTTGCTCTAAGGGAATAACGCCTGAAGAGCACCTTTACTCGTGTTACCAACTCGCGCATGGAGAACGGTTTGCACAGATAATCATCCGCGCCAATTTCCAGCCCCAAAACACGATCAAACTCTTCATCCTTGGATGTGAGAAAAATAATGGGGATGCTTTCGGAAACACCGCGCAGTTTCCTGCAAAGCTCTAACCCGTCCATCATGGGCATAATAATATCGAGTATTATTAAATCCGGCAGATTATACTGTAAAACATTCCAAGCTTCCTGTCCATTTGTAAACTTTAGTGTTTTATAACCTTCTTTGTTAAGGGCATATGCAACAGTTTCGCATATATTTTTTTCATCATCAACAATTGCAACATTATACATACCCGCTCTTCTCCTTGTGCTTGAATTACTATATCATAGAGTGAAAATTTCTCCAAGCAAGCAGCATATTATTTCACAATGTTGTCATATTTCGCCATATTTTTTCCTTATTGTTGTGATATATATAACACTGGTATTTTAAAATTGATAATGGCTAAAGGGGGTTTAAAAAATGAAACTGTGCTATGGAATTTGCATTTTTTTATTCATTTTTTCTTTTCCGCTTCATATAAGTCTCGCCCAAGAGCAGAATAGCGGATCACTGCAACAAACTCAAAACGACCTCCATTTTGATAAGATTATAATTGCTATAGGTCTTTTTGTTGTTATTTCGGCCGCTTTCTTTAATTGGGAGAGCCGTGCCAAAAAAAAGAAAAGCGAAGATCAGCTGCAAAATAAAAAATCTTAGCTATTTAAAATCTAACTAATATCACAAATTGATTGCACTACTGTTAAATAATATTCTCACAGTAGAGCACACAAACAAAATTTGTGAAAAGTCAAAGAGTAGACAGGATTAACAGGATTTTTATAATCCTGTCAAAAAAAGTTTTCACACATTCTGAAAGCTCTCATAGGAATATCATTAGCTTTGTGTACTTTGTGAGAAACTGTTTATTATTATATGTGGAGGAAAGGACAGCGGGGAGCGTGTTTTTTCCCACTCCTATATTTTCCATCCGGAAGGTCTGCTTTATGCTGAACCGCGTATCCCATGGTTTTCAATTTCTCTAATAATACTTTTCTTCTCTTTTTTATATTCCAGCAGGCGGGGCAGACGCCTATGGTTGCCGGTGCACCTGATTTTGCGGAGCGCACATGCACCATAGCTCTTCCTTCATTGATTGCATGTTTTCGCGGCATTAACACTATAATTTACCCTTTTTTTGTATTAACAGAGCACAGAAAGCTCCAATCTGGCATCCGATAAAATTAACAACACCGTCTAACAGCTCGGGAGTTCTCCCGGTAAAACTCTGCAGCAGTTCAATAACAATTCCCCACACTGTACAAACAAGTACCGTTAAAGCAACAGCCCGTATTTTAGATAATTTTTTAAAATAAAAAAAGAAGAATCCCAATGTACCCAACACAAGGTAAGCGATAATATGGATGAATTTGTCCAGCGAAGGCACGTCAGGGACTGTTAGACTGATTTTCGGTAATAAAGACAGCAGCAGAATGATGATTGCGGCTAGGGGGAAAAGGATATTTATGACGAGAGGTAAAGATTTTTTTATCATCACTTAGTAATAAGCAGGATCTTCGGATCTAATTTCAGCTGCATATTATCTACAGGCGTAAGCTCATGATCTTTTTTAAGCTCAAGCTGTATATAACCCTTAACAGGATTTAATAAAATCAAAATGGCGACTTCTTCCAGAAATAATGAAAGCACACCCGGAATACCATCCGCATCAAAATCAGATTCATCATCCCCTAAGGAAGCACTGAACCACAATTCCAATTCAGACTTCTCTGCAAAATCTTTTAACTCTTCAAAATCCTGCGGGCTTCCTTTTGCGAAGGAATAACCGTCAAAGATAATACAGTCGGCAGCGAAAGCACCTTGATTTATCATTGCTTCTAAACTTTTGATTATTTGTTCAATCGATATACCTTCCTGATTAAAGTTCATGATCACACGGTTCTTGATTATTTCATCATGCACCTGCATGGCATTTTCCAGATCGCGCCTTTTAGCTATTTCCTGAAAGATATCTTCATACCAGGAGACAATATGCGAAGTATTGCTGGAAAACGATACGTGTATGACGTTTTTTCCCTGGAAAAGCTGATCCGTAGCTATATGAACCAGGCAGGCTGTTTTGCCTACTCCTTTGCGGGCGGCAATAATTCCGATATTACCCTTGCCTAATCCACCATGAGTTGATTTTTCCAATATTCGTAAAGGACTGTTTTTTATTAACTCTGCTTTAACCATAATATATGCCACTCCTTTTTATATGGACTTTACTTTTTCTTGGCTTCGTATTCTTTAATCAGATTTTCCGAAATACTCTGTGGTACCTTTCCGTAGCGCAAGAATTCCATAGTAAACTCGGCCTTTCCCTGCGAGAGAGAACGCAATACCGTTGAATAGCCGAACATTTCGCTTAAGGGAACTTCCGCTTCAATCTCAGAAAAGTGCGTATCCTCGCTCGTGCTTACGATAATTCCCCTGCGTTGATTAATACTTGCATAGACATTCCCTTGATATTCATTAGGACTTTCGACTACAACTTTCATAATCGGTTCCAGGATCTGTGGTTGAGCTTTTTTATATATATCCCTAAATGCTCCGATTGCCGCCATTTTAAAAGCCAGATCGGATGAGTCAACAGCATGATAGCTGCCGTCATTTATTGTAACTTTTACACCTACAATGGGAAACCCTAAGAGGGTTCCCTTTTCCAAGGACTTTTTAAAGCCTTTATCACATGAAGGTATAAACTCATTGGGAATAACACCGCCCTTAATCTTAGCAACAAAAAGGTAATCAGCTTCAGCATAGGGTTCAATAACACCCGCAACCCGGGCAAACTGTCCTGCGCCGCCTGTTTGTTTCTTATGAGTATAATTGAACTCGACCTGTTGGCTTATTGTTTCACGGTAAGCAACTTGAGGCATACCTGTCTCCAGTTCCACTTTATACTCTCTTTTCATACGCTCCAGATAGACATCCAGATGTAATTCGCCCATACCTTTGATTATTGTCTCGTTTGATTCAGGATCAACAAAACTTCTGAAAGTAGGATCCTCTTTGGTAAAACGATTTATAGCCTTAGACATGTTATCTTCAGATTTTTTATCTGCAGGCTTTACGGCTAAAGAAATAACCGGCTCGGGAACATACATGGAGGCAAAAGCATAATTTAACGAACTATCTGAAAAAGTATCTCCGGAGGCACAGTCCACACCGAACAGCGCTACAATATCACCGCTGGGAGCACTATCGATGTCTGCCATGTTATCAGCGTGCATTCGGACTAATCTTCCAACCCGAAACTTTTTTTTAGCCCTGGAATTATAGAGTTCCAAACCCTTTTTTATTTCCCCTTGATATATGCGAATATAAGTAAGTTGACCGTACTGCCCGTCCTCTAACTTAAAAGCCAATGCCACAGGCGGGAGTGTGTTATCCGTTTTAAGCTTGACAGCTGCTTCCTGCTTATTCAAATCCAGGGCAATGTTTTCTATATCGAAAGGAGCTGGCAAATAATGTATGACCGCATCGATAAGAGGCTGCACTCCAATGTTTTTATAAGCTGAGCCCAAAAATACCGGCGTAAGCTTACATTGCAGCGTGCCTTTGCGAACCGCTTTAATGATCTGTTCGGCTGTCACTTTCCCTTCCAAATAACTTTCTGCCAGTTCATCTGAAAATATTGATGCGGCATCAATTAATTCTTCGTGCCGTCTTGAGGCTTCCTGCTTTTGCTCTTCGGGAATATCCGCTATGCGCACGGATTCATCAGCAGCTTGGTCAAAATAAAGTGCTTTCATGGCAACCAGGTCGATAACTCCCTTAAACTTGTCCTCAAGCCCGATGGGAAGCTGCATGAGCATCGCTTGGTGACCTAATTTTTCGCAAAGCTGGTTTTTTACTCTTTGCGGATCCGCTCCTACCCTGTCGCACTTATTTATAAAAGCAATGCGCGGAACATTATAGCGCTTTAACTGCCTGTCTACAGTAATCGATTGTGATTGAACACCGCCTACAGCGCAAAGGACTAAAATTGCACCATCCAACACTCTGAGTGCCCGCTCGACTTCAATTGTAAAATCAACGTGACCCGGTGTATCGATGATATTAATAGAGTGATTCTTCCATTCTACGTTCGTTGCCGCTGAAGCGATAGTAATCCCCCGCTCACGCTCCAAATCCATAGAATCCATAGTCGCACCCACACCATCTTTACCGCGAACCTCATGCATAGCATGGATTTTTTTACAATAGTAGAGGATACGCTCAGTTAAAGTGGTTTTTCCCGAATCGATGTGTGCGCTCACACCAATATTACGCATGTTTGAGTTACTCGTACTCATAGTAGCTTCCTGACTTTTAATTTCCCTTTATTCATTTAGGCTAAAAGATTACTAATTATAGAAGCGTTAGTATAATATTGCCATATCAAGAAGTCAAGGGAAATCAGTTTTTTATTATTAATAAAGCTTACAGCCATTAAAAATTTCTTTTAAATATACTCTGCGTCTTTTTAAGAATTAAACCCACATCCAACGGTTTTATTAAATAACTATTTACTCCAAAGCTTATCGCTTTTAGAATTACATTGCGCTGAGAAACAGTTGAAAGAACAATTACAGGTACCTCAATATGTTTTTTCTTTAAATGGTCCATAACTTCGAAACCGTCTATTTCGGGCATTAAAATATCTAAAAACACCAAATCAAAATGAGTACTCCCTATAGCCTGAATAAATTCTTTTCCATCGTTATATTTTTTTACAGACCAACCTGTTTCAGCAAAAGCTGATTCTATAAAATCCTGAATAAACTCATCATCGTCTACAACGGCGATTTTCACATGCTTCTTAACACTGTTAACGGCAAAGTGAGGAATCTTTTCCTGCTCGCTATCGAATTTTAATTCGAGTTCGGATGTTTTAGTCTGTTTGGCATCGCTTCTGCTAATCAGATCCTGTTTAAGTATGGTTTTACCATCAGGAACAAATTGGGACACTTTTAAATCGAAGATACTATCCATTATTTGCTCCAGCCTTTCGGAAACCTGGATATCGCTAAAACTGCTTTGTGCTTTCACAAAAGCAGTGACAAGCGGAGACTTGGTAAGGATCTTCATGGAACTCTGCTTAAAACCTATGGTATCCAAGATACTGTTAAATAAGAGTTCGAGTTTTGGATTATCTGCTTCCGTTATATTGAGATCAGACATAATAACCAGCACCATTGGTTTGTCCACTTTATATATTTGAACGAGTTCAAGTATTCTATACTTAAGAATTTCTATTTTATCTTTATTTAATCCTTTGGCAATTTCAACAAAAAGAACACTCTCGTTGAGATGTACATCTACGATACACGGGCTTAAATCCACATCCAGCGGAACACCCAAAATGCCGGCTAATGCACTGACCAAAGTATCTATTTTTATTGGTTTGGGAATGAGTTTTGTAATATTAAAGTTTTTCATATGCGATATCCTGTGAATGATATGCTGCTGGGTAATCACAATCACCGGAATATCTTTAACATTCGGACTCTGTGCCTTCTGTACAAGAATTTCAGAACCCTTCATCCGTGATAAATTAAAATCCATAATGATAACATCAGGCAAGGCGCTGTAGATTTTTGACAGACCGTCCAGACCATTAATAGCCAAAATTACTTGAAATCCTAATCCTTGGCATTTCTGCTTAAGATACTGCCTTAAGAGGGGCGATTCATCAATTACTAAAATCCGCTTCATATCATTCCTTATTACACGCTTGTATTTAGTTTGTATATGAGCTTCTTGCAAAAATAACATTTTTGCAAGAAGCTTCTAAAATGGAAATTGCTA
>CAZEPL010000012.1:0-3322 GCA_964514135.1 uncultured Spirochaetaceae bacterium
AATAGTTTTTTTTCAAGTAAGCCTTCAATATGCAATAATACAGACTATGTGAAAAAAGTAAATACAGCCTTTTCAAATCTCATTTTTCTTAGTATATTATCGATATAATTTTTTTTTAATTGCTTAATACATATACAGATAATAATAACATTTTAAGGAGCGCGTAATGGGAAAACACAAATTTAAAACAGAAGTAACACAGCTTTTGGACCTTATCATTCATTCTCTCTATTCTCATAAAGAAATATTCTTAAGGGAACTGATTTCCAATTCTTCGGATGCTCTGGATAAGCTTAAATATCTCACCCTTACCGATGATGTATTCAAAAAATTGGATTTTAATCCCCGGATTGATATTTCATTTGATAAACAGGCTAAAACATTAACCATCGTTGATTCAGGTATAGGAATGGATGATAAAGAGCTGATAACTAATTTGGGCACAATCGCCAACTCAGGAACAAAAAACTTTTTACAAAACATCAAGGATGCCTCAAAGATCGATACCAATCTCATAGGTCAATTTGGAGTTGGATTTTATTCTATTTTTATGGTAGCGGACAAAGTAGAAGTGCAGAGTAAAAAGGCGGGAGGGGATAAAGCCTTCACCTGGACCAGCGACGGCAAAGGGGGATTTGAAATTGAAGAGACCGCACGTAAAGAAATCGGTACTTCCGTAACCCTTTCTCTTTCGGAGGAAGGCCTGCAGTATGCCAGCCGATGGGAAATAGAGAGCATTGTTAAAAAATATTCAAATCATATTCCCTTTCCCATTTTTCTGCATTATCAGGAAGAAAAAGATAAAGATAAAAAAGAAAACAAAGAAGAACAGATCAACTCGGCTTCGGCTCTGTGGAAACGGCCAAAGGCAGAACTCAAAGAAAAAGACTACCTTGAGTTCTATAAAACAATCAGCCACGACACCGAAGATCCCCTGCACCATATTCATACTCAAGCAGAAGGTGCACTGCAGTATACAACACTCTTTTTTATCCCAAGCAAGGCCCCTTTTGATCTCTTCTATTCCGACTACAAACCGGGAGTAAAGCTCTACGTAAAACGTGTGTTTATTACCGATGATGAAAAGGAACTGCTGCCGCCGTACCTGCGCTTTGTAAAAGGCATCATCGACTCAGACGACCTTCCCCTCAATATAAGCCGGGAAATGCTGCAGCAAAACAGAGTGCTTGTTAACATTAAATCAGCATCAGTAAAAAAAATACTCTCCGAACTGAGCAAACTGACACTCGATAAAGATAAGTACCTGAAATTCTATGAAGAGTTTAAAAAACCGCTCAAAGAAGGTTTGTATCAGGATTTTACGAACAAAGAAACGCTGCTCGACCTTGTGCGTTTTAAGTCGACCAAAGAGGACGGATATACCAGCTTTGCGGAATATAAACTGCGCATAAAACCCGATCAAAAGGCCATTTACTATATAACCGGCGGTAACGAACAGAACCTTAAAGCTTCCCCTCTTTTGGAGATGTATAAAGACAAAAATATTGAAGTCTTGATAATGGACGATGAAATTGATGAAATCGTAATTCCCACGATTGCCAAGTACAAGGAAATCGATTTAAAGGCTGTGAATAGAACGGATGCGGCGGAAGATCTCAAAACCGAACAAGATAAAACGGCTGAAAAAGAAGTTGAGCCCCTTATAAAAAGAATAAAAAAAATACTGGCCAAAGATGTTAAAGATGTCAAAGCCAGTTCGCGTTTAAGTGATTCTCCTTCCTGTGTGGTGGCTGATGAAAACGATCCGACCATTCAAATGCAGCATCTCATGAAGGCGATGGGACAAAAGGAACTGCCCGAACTCAAACCGATTCTTGAAATAAATCCGACTCATGAGATCGTTAAAAAGATGGCTGAGCTTAAAGATGAGAAACTATTTTCAGATATTGCAAGATTGCTATTGGAGCAGGCTCTGCTCGTGGAGGGAGTACCGCTTAAGAATCCCAGTGAGTTTATAAAACGACTCAATAAAGTTATGAATATGGCGCTTTAAAAAACTTGAAGTTTTTTCATATTCTTAATAGCTTCAGTAAAACCATGTTTATTAAAAGTATCAATCCAGATTTCAACCGGAGTGAAACTCATAGTAACGGTTGTACTTTTTACAACCATAAGGTTATCTCCGCTATTAATAAAAAACGCTTTTACCCCGGCGTCCTGTTAATAGAAAGATATAATCAAGATCGGAAATACCATAATGGTTAAGGGCATCAGGTGGAATTACTATAGTGAAATCGTCATGTACTTTCGATATGCCAAAGGCTTCTTTGGTTCCTGGTTTTCCCGGCATAAGTTTAGGCATATTTTCTCCTTATTATGTATTTACAATTCTTACCATATTGAATTTTATTAATTTCTTCTTATTCAGTCAATGGGGGAATGACTTTTTCGACAGATTCGTTATACGCAGTCCAGGCACATCTAATCAACAAGCATTTCTTTTATTACGTGTTTTACTTCTTTAATGATATTTCTATTTAAACTTCCTAATCTTTTAATTAATCTTATTTTATCAATTGTTCTAATCTGATCTAATACAATATAACCTTTTTTATTTTGAAATTGCGTTGAAACCCTAGTAGGATATTTCTTTGATTTTGTTGTCATTGGAGCAATAATAACAGTCATTATATTTTGGTTCATTTCATCTGGTGAAATTATTACACAAGGTCTTGATTTTCTAATTTCGTGTCCAATAGTTGGATCTAAATTAATCAAATAAGCGTCATATTGGTTTACTACCATTCCCAATCTTCCATTTCAATATCAACAGCATCATCAATATATAATCCATCATCTTTATTATCATACATTTCTTTAAAGGATCTATCCCAATTTTTTCTAACATCTTTTTTTAATGCTTTGATAACAATTTTATCATCATCAATTTCCATTTCAACTTTATCTTTTATATTACACTGCTTTAAGACAGATTTTGGTATTCTTAAACCTTTTGAATTTCCAATTTGTATCACATTAACTAACATTATCATCACTCCTTATAAGTAATTATAATGTAATTACATTTATTTGTCAACTACTTTAATTATTGTGCCTGGATTTCGTACAACGAGCTTATGATAAAAGCTATTGATAGTTTATTGGAATTGATATCACCACCATGTGTTTTATCTGCTATTTTCCGGTATGAATATATGCCTTCACTAAATGAGTAGTAGAGTATTTTAAGTATCATTTTGGCGTGCTTCGCGGGTTTCCCATGCCTATCGTTCTTACGCTTCTTTTCGAATGGTTCCAACTCAATAGTATTTTCTATAATATCATTTAAAAACCTGACATA
>CAZEPL010000012.1:3422-52438 GCA_964514135.1 uncultured Spirochaetaceae bacterium
ATTTGTACATTAATTACTTGCTTATAGGCAATATTGCAACAGACTCCGTTGTTGGGCGCAGTACGATGCATGATTATCCTAATATCAACTGAACTATTCCTGAACTAATTATAATTATTGGTATAATGATAATTAATCCAATAGTAAATGTTTTTTTTACATGGTCCTTCATTGTCTCTATATTAGTAGCATTCGGTATATTTAAAAAAGTTGGCCTGATTTTACCAATTACTAATAAATCAATAAAAAATGAATCAAATAAAACAAGTAACATCATTAAAATGGATGTCCATAATACTTTTTCTGGAAAACCGCTATTTACCTTAAATGAAAAGATCCCAAATAGTACAAAGAATAGAATAATCAAAATAGCTACTAGGAATATAATAATAAAACCGATTATTGATTGTTTCTTTTTAAATTGACCAGATGAGTCACGTGTTTTATGAACTATACCAGTCTTATATACAATAAACGTTAATAATAAAAGCGAAAAACAACCTATTATAAAGAATACGAATAAATTTACTATCATATACATAATTTATGTTGCACCGTATGCGCCTAATGAGCTTATGATAAAAGTTATTGACGTATGATTTGTATAGTAATACAAAATCTTATGAATTGGAACTCATATGCTAAATTAATAATATCTATTAAGGTGTATATGAAATATATTGAAATTGATATCACCCCCATGGGTTTTATCTGCTATTTTCCGGTAGGAATATATGCCTTCACTAAACGAATAGTAGAGTATTTTCAGTATCATTTTGGCGTGCTTCGCGGGTTTCCCATGCCTATCGTTCTTTCGCTTCTTTGCGAATGGTTCCAACTCAATAGTATTTTCTATAATATCATTTAAAAACCTGACATACGTACCTTTGGGAAAGTTTTCTTCTTTATTTAATATGATTAAATGCGTTTGATCTTGGTCATAATGTTCATAATTCGCCATATCAACTCCTTATTAAGGATTATGGCAGATATTTTATGATTTGTACATTAATTACTTGCTTATAGGCAATATTGCAACAGACTCCGTTGTTGGACGCAGTATTCGAACTGCTAATATTTATAGAATACAATTTTCTTTTTATTTATAGTTTATATAACCAAAATTAAATCGTTGTAAATGGATATTCTTCATTTTCTTTTTTTACAGATATATAATACATCAGTACCAAAACGATTTTTTAAGAATGGAAAATTGATTAATTTATCTCTTAAAATTAGTTTATCAATAAAATTGTATTTGTAAAGTGCGTGATGCAGTTTTCTTTTTAGTATTTTAAAATCTATTAAAATGTTATTCAAATAGTCTAATGAAAATAAGCAACAGGGTAATATCCCTATATCATTTGAAATTATTCTTTCAAACTCCGCTTTTTCAATTATTGGTTCAACTACTTTTCCATTTTTAATTACCGATTTTAAAAATATATTTCTCTTTTTCATAGAATGCGTTGTAAATAAAATTAGTAAACCATCTTTTTTAAAAATCCGATACATTTTCTTAAAGAAAGGAGCAATGTCATTTGATGATATATGTTGAATAACATGACTGCAAATTATTACATCATAAAAGTTGTCCTGTAAATTGCTTTTTAGAAAAGAAGTATTTATAGTCGAGACGTTATTTATGTCATGTTTTTTTATCCATTTTGTGACATCACCTAATCTATTAGAATCAGGTTCAAGTGCAACTGTTTGATTAAAATATTTATAGAATTGATAAATTAATCTTCCTCGTCCACAGCCAACATCTATCATTTTGTCAAAAAACCGGTTTTTAAAATATTTTTCAACATATGCCAATATATATTTATCAGATTTATTCCAATATCCCTTAAATGGCTCTTCGTTTTCGATCCAAATAATTGAAGCTTTATCATCAATATCTGGATATTTATAATTTTCCTTTTTTACCATCTATATTTCTTCTTGCATGATAAATATTGTCTATATTTCATCGCGTTAAAATCGAGTTCATTAATATTTTATACTTTTTTTAAAAAAAGCACTCTTCGAATATGGCGCATAACGTTCAGCGTGGGCGACCTTCAGCGCCGTCAATCACCCACGTAGGCTTTCAACAATCTTATTCTAATATAAAACTATCAGGCCCACAACTACATTCGGTGGCGCTGAATGTGGGCGAAGCCCCGGAGGCGCGCCAGCGCCGGAGCGCATACGCGGTGTTGAATCTGTCGGAAAACTCATAATTGAAATTCCCACATATCTAAATACAGTATTCAGAAAAACATTTCTTAATAATTACATAATACCGGGAAAAAATAAGCAGCGAAGAGAAATATTTTATGAATATAAATACTTTCATCGCAATTTTCCCCATATTATGTACCATACAATAGAGCAGCCACTGGATATTAACCTTCTGCTTTGTCCTGAGCGTAAACCTGGATAGTCCCTTATGAACCGTAATGTTCGCAAACACCGGCTCAACAATACCCATACTCTTAGAATAGATGTCTCTCCCTGCAGGCGTATCTATCTTTCCCTTCATTTTTTCGGAATATGTTTTGGGTTTGGGAATATCAACTATAAAAAGATGTCTTCTTCCCGCATTTTTTTTAGACACTGCGGCTTTAAAGGTAGTGTAAAATAAACTGTGGAAACTTCCAAAATATGATATAAGGAAGAAGGAGGTTTCCATGTTCTTTAACAAAGAGGAACTACAAAAATTACTAAAAGAAAAAGGTGTTAAAAGTCAGGAAGACATGCAAAGCCTTTTAAGAGAATTAACCAAGGAAGTCATAGAAACCCTTTATGACGGTGAATTAACAAACCACCTTGGCTACAGTAAGCACAAACAGAGTGGAAGTTCAAGCGGTAATGCAAAAAACGGCCGAGGAAAGAAAAAAGTAAACTCCCATTTTGGAGAAATTAATTTAGAACCGCCAAGAGATAGGCAAAGCAGCTATGATCCAAAAATAGTTAAAAAGCGCCAAAAAGATATTACCGTAATAGATACAAAGATAATAAGTATGTACGCTAAAGGCATGAGTAATCGTGATATAAGCATGCATATCTATGAGATTTATGGCATCGAACTGTCAGCCGAATCAATAAGCAATATAACAAATACGGTTATCGAAAGAGCTAAAGAATGGCAATCTCGGCCGTTGGAAACGCTGTATGCCATAGTATTTATGGACGGTATGGTAGTGAAACTTCGAAAAGACGGAGTTGTAAGTAATGTGACCGTATATGTAATTCTTGGAATCGATCTTGAAGGCAATAAATCGTGCCTGGGGCTGTATTTAGCCGAAACTGAGTCAGCAAAATATTGGCTTAACGTAATGAATGAGCTTAAAACCCGCGGTGTTGAAGATGTGCTCATTTTTTCTGTTGATAATCTTAAAGGTATATCAGAAGCAATTACTGCGGCATTTCCCAAAGCTGAAATACAGAAATGCATAGTGCACCAAATTAGAAACTCTTTACGATTTGTGCCATGGAAAGAACGCAAAACCGTAGCTGCTGATCTCAAGCTCATTTATACGGCAGTTAATGAAAAGCAGGCAAAAGAAGCGCTTAATGAATTTGCTGAAAAATATAACAGCCGCTATCCGCACATAGCACGCTCATGGAATAATAATTGGGCTGAACTGTCGACATTCTTTAAATACTCACAAGATATTCGTAGGCTCATTTATACTACTAATCCAATTGAGAGTTTTCACAGAAGCATCAGGAAGGTCTCAAAAAATAAGAGCATATTCCCAACTGAGGATGCCCTTTTGAAACTATTCTATTTGGCCATTCAGGATATAGAAAAACGCTGGACTCAGATCATCAGAAATTGGGCTACTATTTATTCGCAGTTGCTGATATACTTTGAGGAGAGAGTGATAAAATACGTTGATTAGCTTTTAGAGTTTCCACAGTTATGTTGACACACTCGCTTTAAATCACAGCTCGCGCGCTCTTTCGTATCCGCTATATAGCGTCGTCCTTTATACCCATGAATATTCTTTTTTCCGTCATACCCCAATTTCTTTCCCGCAGGGCAGATGAAACAGTTCCCTTTTTCATCAAATGAAAAATCTTCCCTGGAATAAAGGTTCTTTCGTATGTCTTTGAGGTATTCGACGATATCTTGCAGCCGTCGAGGGCGAAGACTTCTCCTCCTACCAAATCAAGCTGGGCTTAAGCGTTTCAACACATCAACAAATATTTTATTGATCACATCCGCCATCGATGAAACGAAAGCAGCAATAGTGGAGTGATCAGGCGATAAACCTTCGGCCACAGCCATCAACGTCACATTCGTTTTTACCGCTTCTTCTATCTTTCGCGAGGTGAATATCCCTTTTGAATAACAGACAAGGATTATCTTTAATAGAATTCCCGGCGAAACGGTCGGAGCTCCTGTAATGTCATTCTTGTATCGCGAATCAAATACCGATGTATCAACGTGGTTATCTATAATGTCGCATATCGCATGTTCTATGGTTCCGGGTATTATCTGTTCATCAAATATTACGGGAATAAATTGCCCTTATCGCTTATTTGTCTCTTTATATCCCACTTTCCGCACCATAAAATCAAAAAAAATACATTTTTCTCCACATTTCACAGTTGTTTTGCGCAATTTTTTGATTTAAAATTTTTAAAAGCTATTGTAAAGTACTTATTTAGGGCAAAAAATTATATTTTAATGCGAATCAGACTATATCAGTGACTATTCTAATGTGAGATAAAATAAAAAATAGTGATCGTAAATATTCCATCAATGTCAATAATATGGTAAAATATATTAGAAAAATGTAAAAATGGCTGGAAAATTTTACTTTTTCATCGATATTATAAAAAACTAAATCCAAAAATTACATTTTCAACTGCGGAAAGTGGGTACTACCTCTTCTTTGTACCATTATTCTTCTTGCCATTCCCTGCCCTATGGCCAATTCCATTTGACCAACACGAATGATAATAGGGCCGCCAAATAGTTGATCACTAATTTTGGTAAGCATCACTCCCGGACGAATACCCATGGCTTCTAAACGCCTTTTCATACCCCAACCACCATGTATGCTTAAGAATACCGCACTTTCTCCTTTTTTCAAATCCACAACACTCATGACTCACCTTTCTTAAAAAAATCAATTACAGCTACATTTAAAAAAATTACGCGTCAACAATATGAGAGTTCACTTCTTTTTCTGACATGCCCTGCAATACCCTCTTATTCCCAGCTTATGATCCAACGGCTTAAATGAGTATTTTTTACACACCTGATTCTTTAATTCCTCTATTTTATCATCCTTAAATTCAATAATTTTTCCACACATAAGGCAGACCAAATGATCATGGTGCTCACTGCCGAAGACATTTTCATAATTGGTCCTCCCCTCAGCTCGCAGTGACTCTTTAACAATTCCTGCAGCAATAAAATGCGGAATGGCACGATAGACCGTTGCCCGGGACAGCTTGCCCTTCTTCATTTTGATCCAATCATAAAGTGTGTCCACATCAAAATGCCCGGAAAAGGACACTATCGCATCAAACACAATTTTGCGCTCAGGTGTATATTTCAATCCATGAGAAACTAAATACTCCTTAAATACCAGCTCGGCTTGTATCATCTTATTAATTGAGATTGATTCTCAATTACAATGATAGCACAAACATTATTAGTTGTCAATGAAACTATAAATTAAATCGGGAATTCTCAATATAGATTGATTATTTATAATATTATGAATTATTTATTACATTTAAAGTATTTTTGACACAGATTAACGCCGATTTACAAAGATTCTATATTCTTTTTTTAATCTACGATAATCTGAGTCAATCTGCGTCTAAATTTAGAACAGCTGATACTTCAAACTTTAATCAACAATGACAAGTATTCTACCCTGGGTTAGTAATGCCCGGTTTTCTGCCAGGGAAAGCAGCTGACCGGCCGCCTCTCTGGAAATGATAATATCGGTGTTATTTTTGCCATATACACCGTGGGCAATAATCCGTAACGGAAATGACCCAACCCTCCCGCCGAATTGGCTTTCGGAAGGAGAAGGAGAATAAGCAACTATTCCCCACTTTCTTATCATGCGGGGATCACACATCTCCTTTTTTAGTACAATATTCATATTGTCATCGTATATCGTGGGGAAAAAAGCCCTCTGAATCCGGCTTTCACCATTCTGCTTATCTCCCCATACCGGGTATCTGCCTTTAGCAAATATAACCACACCTGAAAATTTACGTGTAGCATGAAATCCCAACTCATTTCGTAAAGGCATGGGTTCATCGTGCATTACCAATAAAGAAAGAAGCCCGTCATCACCGTAAAAGGGGTACACGTAGTTAGTTTTTAAATATCTAAAATCATCCGTTACAAATGAACCAAGCTTTTTACCTTTTGAGGCAATATGACTTAATGCCTGCAATAAATTCTCTCTCTCCAGTTCATCCTTTAGCTTTTCCCTTACGGTATAATAGGAATCAATTGGTACATCCATTAACGCATCAATAAACAGAGAAGGCATATTATCATAGAGAACCTTCTCGGCTTTAGCTCGTGCTTTGGGAAAGGGATAATTATCCAAATCCAGATCGGTTATGGCAGTAATTTTAAGTATGCCCTTAGCCCAATCTATGGAGACTGTAGTTTTAAACATCTCGTCGGCAGCAAACAAAAAGCAAAGTCCGCTTACGGCCAATAGAATAATAATAAGTTTCAGTTTCATCTTCTTCATTATATTAATCGGTGTATTTATACGGAACTTTTAATGTATCTCCCGCTTTTATTATTGAATTTAGATTTAATGCGTTATGATATAACAATTCTTCAATCGGCACTTCGTACTGTTTTGCTATGCCAAAGAGCGTATCGCCCCGCCTTACACTGTACGCACTACAGAATTTCTTTCCCGTAAAGTTGCGTGTAGCTTGCGGTTTCGGTACGGAATCATGCAGTACCGGAATAATAAGCTTCATTCCTATTTTAAAATGAGAAGCAGAAACATGAGGATTATAGAAAACTATGAGTTCTTCTGAAATCCTGTAATACTGTGCTACACCGTACAAAGTTTCTCCGGAATAAATTGTGTGAACATAATAATCTATAAGCTCCTGTTGGGGCCAGGAAAGCACATCCTGAATTTGTTTTTCAAAGCCTGATGGCACTTTCAGCTTATAATTAGACGATGACGGAGGTGTAACTCTGAACTTGAGTTCAGTATTGCTTTCTTTGAGAATCTCATACGGCACTCCTGAAACGGCCGCGAGTTTTTTTAGATCTACCGGCATAATGAGAGGGACTCTGCACCAATCAATCTCTTTATTCCATATATACAGCAGGCCGTTTCTTCCCGGATAACTGCAGAGTCTGGCAACAGCAAGTATCCTCGGCACATAATGCGCGGTCTGTTTAGGCAACAAACCCTTGGCGTGCAGTTTCCAAAAATCTTTAATACCCGAACGCTTGATTATTTTATTGAGTTTACTAATACCGCAATTATAAGCTGCTAATACAAGCAGCCAATCACCGTAGTAAGCGTGGAGATCCTGAATTACATCTAATGCTACCTGAGTGGATTTCCAAAAATCGTAACGTTCATCAAGCCACTCATCGATTATAATCGGCCGCTTTACCACACAGATTCGCATAAGCTGCCATAAACCGGCTGCACCCGATCTGGAAAGCGCTGTCGGATTATAATTGGACTCAATAAAGGGAACAAAAACAAGCTCGGGGGGGAGTTTCCTTTTCTCAATTTCAGCAATAATGAAGTTCCGGTAGGTGAGCGATTTAAGGTAATCTTTTTTTAACAGTGAAAAATTATAAGCTCCTGCATATAGCTTTAATTCATTCTTAACTGCCTCATTATCCGTAATAGGGAAAAAAAAGATTTCCGGTCCACTATGCCCTTGCTGCGGATAAATAACATGAGATGATTTTGGATTTTCATTATTAATTACTTCTATATTAAATAGAACAGGCAAGGATTGTGAGTAGAGCGGAGATTTTAAAAAAGATAAAAGAAAAAAGAGAGTTGTTAGAGTTTTTCTCCGAAAAAGATACCAGCCCATTCCCAACCTCCATTGATTTCAGGATCAGGTCCATATTCCACGCGTCTGAAATAAAAATACCATGTCCGTTTGTCATACTCCCAATTTTTCGTTAGCAGATAAGCTTCTTGAGAGCTGGAATCCACATCGAGTTCATCGGCCACAACTACATTTGATTGATATAAAAAACCGCCCAAATAATCAACAATCCTGCTGCGAATAAATTGTTCTTGTCGGACGTATTTTTTTTGTTCCCATGTCATAGCAAAAAAATTGGTTTTTGCTCTGTAAAAATAAAGCAGATCCGTATCTTTATTGATAATCGCTTCTCTAATTCGTGAAACCAATACATTTAAATCCGCGACAACCCACGTGGGAGGAACATGATAAAGTTCCACCTTGGCCATTACATTATGATAGGCGTCAGGAAATCCTGCTATTTCCGCATTCGGATATTTTAGGAACTGCTGATATGCAAGTAAAGCCTGATTCCACTCACCGAGTTCCTCATAAGTTCTTGCCAAAAAGAAATATACCTCACCTAAATCAACATAATTACTATATTGTGCAATAAGCTCCTTATAATATTCAATTCTTTCTTCCGGCCGCTTTATCATTGTTACGAGCTTTTGCAGACACAATAGATGCAAAAATGTGTTTTTAAAAGATAAATCAGGATAGTTATGAAAGATTTTTTTATAATAGTACTTTGCAAACGTAATTTCATCTAAAAGCTCATAGGTATGAGCCGCAATTGCCAAATAATATCCGTTATACACATCTTCCGGATTATTTTGTACATACGTTGTGAGGAAGAGTATCTGTTTTTGGGTGTTGCCTGAATTATAAAGCAGATTGGAAATTTGATTGATTATTACAAACCGCTCCCCGTAATGAGCATCTTTTTTGTATGTATCAAGCAAGGCGAAAAGCTCTTTGAGCTGATTTTGCTCTTCCTGTGATCCTATAATAAAATACGAATATTGTGCGGCACAGCCTGTGAGAGTAAAAAATATACATACTATAAAACAAAAGATCACATAAAAATATCGGATACCGCTCATGAGGATGCCCATCATAACAAAAAAAAGAGGAGTTGGCAAGTATACCGTATTATGCTATACTTACATTAAAATAGAGTAAAAAAGTATCCATCTTATGAGCGGATTGCATTCAGAAAATCAATATGCACAGGCAGTCTGGAGAGTGATATACAGTAAGTGAAGGAAATGTCAGAAAAGATTAGCATGCAAAATAAAAAATTAGTTGTTCCCGACACTCCTGTTATTCCTTATATCGAAGGAGATGGTATCGGCCCCGATATCTGGGCCGCCGCAGTAGCGGTTTTCAATGCTGCGGTAGCTAAAGCCTATAACGGGCAGAGAAAAATTGAGTGGCTGGAAGTATTTGCCGGAGAAAAAGCAAAACACAAATGCGGAGAATGGCTGCCGGATGATACTTTAGAAACTTTCAAACAATATCTTATCGGTATTAAGGGTCCGCTTACCACTCCGGTAGGAGGAGGGCACCGAAGTTTGAACGTAGCTCTTCGTCAAAAACTCGACCTCTATGTATGTTTAAGGCCCATAAGCTATTTTACAGGTGTACCTTCTCTGGTTAAAAAACCGGAACTTATCGATATGGTAGTATTCAGAGAGAATACGGAAGATGTATATGCAGGCTTAGAGGTTAAACAAGGGACCGCTGAAGCAAAGCAGCTCTTAAGCTTTCTAAAAGAAAAATTTTCATGGCAGATTCGATCGGACTCAGGAATTGGTATAAAACCCATCAGTATTACAGGGACTGAAAGATTAGTGAGAGCTGCCATCCAATATGCCATCACACATAAGCGCAAAAGTGTTACTTTTGTGCATAAAGGAAATATTCAAAAGTTCACTGAGGGAGCGTTTGCGGAATGGGGCTACCAACTGGCAAAACGGGAGTTTTCAGACCATGTTATCCGTTGGGATGAAGCGCAAAACGAAAATCAAAACAAAATAGTAATCCAGGATACAATTGCGGATATTTTTCTGCAGCAAATACTGACAAGACCGACCAATTTTGACGTTATTGCTACCATGAACCTTAATGGTGATTATATTTCCGATGCTTTGGCAGCTCAGGTCGGCGGGATCGGAATTGCCCCGGGAGCAAATATCAATTTTGAGACGGGACACGCAATTTTCGAAGCGACACACGGTACCGCGCCAAAATATGCCGGAAAGAATGTAGTCAATCCCAGTTCTATTATTCTTTCAGGTAAAATGATGTTTGATTATATGGGATGGACGGAAGCAGCAGAATTAATAGAAAATGGCATTCGTAAAACAATAGCCCAAAAAACCGTAACATATGATTTTGCCCGTCTCATGGAAAATGCCAACAAGGTTTCCACCAGTGACTTTGGCAAAACTATTATTGAGAATATGGAGCAATGAAAAAATATAATCAACGTTTTCCACAAAAACTATTAGTTATTGGTATTTTACTCTTTATTATCGGAGGAGTATTACTTCTCCAGTCGCTGGGACTTCTCCAATTCGGAGATTCCTGGCCCGTGCCTTTTCTGGTAGCGGGTCTTGTTCTGCTCTATCTCGTGTACTTTAAAGGTATATCCGCTCAATATATTCTGCCGGGAATGATCTTAGCGCTCGGCGGGCTGTTCTTTTTCCTCCTCTACACGCCGCTGATTCCCGTAAAGAGCCTGGCCAAGATATGGCCTGCCTTTATGGTCATTACAGGTCTTTCACTTATCCCCTATGCGTTGAAAAAGAGAGAGAGAACCCGAATCGGGATTATCATCTCTGCCATCGCTATGATACTGCTCGCCATGCTCTTTTTTCCCTTCAGTTTGCATATAACAGGAATAGGATTTAAGGAGTTCGTATTTAAATGGTGGCCGATTATTATAGTAGTTATAGGATTAGGACTTATACTCTACAACTTCTTTCATTACCGATCAACTGATAAAAAGAATAAATAAAGAAACTCTTGTTTATTCGGGTCCTTTGATAAAGCTCATATAAAAAGCCCCGGGAATATTCCGGGGCGTATCCTCTATGAGTTATGTATTCCTCTTAAGACACTTATTCATGCGGCCTTAAGCCTCTTACCTGAGTACCTGTTTTCCACATTTCAGATTCGCGCATTTGAGCTAATTCAGCATCAAGTTTTTGTTTATAGTCGGGAGCACTATTTGCTGCCAGTACAATACGGGTTTCTTCACCCGAGATCACACTTTGATAGAGTTCATCAAATACAGGTTCAACGGCTTTACGGAATTTATGTCTCCAATCCAGAGCACCGCGTTGGGCGGTAGCACTGCAGTTGCCGTACATCCAATCCATTCCGTTCTGATCCACCAGTCTAATCAGACTTTGCGTAAGTTCTTCGACGGTTTCATTAAAGGCTTCACTCGGACTGTGACCGTGTTTGCGTAATAAATTATATTGCGCTTCCATCATACCGGCCAAGGCTCCCATCAATACTCCTCGTTCACCGGTCAGGTCACTGTGCACTTCTTTTTCAAATGTAGTCGGGAATAAATACCCCGATCCCACTCCGATTCCACAAGCCAAAGTCCTCTCCAATGCCCTGCCCGTATAATCCCTGTATACGGCATAGCTTGAATTTATTCCTCTTCCCTCTAAAAAATTTGCCCGCACGCTTGTACCGGATCCCTTTGGTGCAACTAAAATGACATCGATATTGTCCGGGGGAATAACACTTGTCTGATCGCTGTATACAATAGAAAAACCATGTGAAAAATAGAGTGCATCACCCTCTTTCAAATGGGGCTTTATTTTCGGCCACATTGCCATCTGGCCCGCATCTGATATAAGATACATAATAATCGTACCCTTTTCCGTAGCTTCTTCCAGCGAGAACAGATTTTTTCCCGGCTCCCAACCGTCTTTAAGGGCTTTTTCCCAATAAAATTTGTCAGCTTGTGACTGTCCGATAATTACATCAATACCATTATCTTTCATATTCAGAGCTTGAGCCGGACCCTGTACGCCATATCCGAGAATAGCGATTACTTCATTCCTTAATATTTCTTGAGCTTTACTTAAAGGAAATTCATCTCTGGTAACAATTTCCTCAACTACTCCACCAAAATCAATTTTAGCCATTTGCTTCTACTCCTTTCTTTTGCTCATCTTTTTTTATTATCTTAAAAAACCTCATACAAAGGTTTAAGTGCTTGTTCTATCCTTGAATCATTCATTAAAACCGGTTCTTCCTGTTCCAGCTGAATTATATTTTCTATAATCTGTGTATGTTTAAAAATCATATCGATATCCACTCCGCTTTCATCTGCTTGTGTACTCGACTTTGTTGCCAATGTTTTTGCCAGATTTTTAATATCAGCTAAATTATCAGCTATGTATTGTTTTAAGGAAGCAGCCGCTTGAGCTGCATCAGCACGGTTTTCCTTTAGAATAGATACTATCTTGTCCATATGCGCGGTGAGCTCCAGTTCCGGCCCGGCTGTTCCGCAAGCAAAAAAGCCAAATAGTATGAGAGCAAAAAAACCATACATTAATAATGAATGCGAGACCCTTTTCATTTACCTTCTCCTTTTATGTAAATTATTTGAACTAATGATCGCTTTTAGTTCTACTTTTTTTAAACAATTAAGGATACATATTATAATAAGATTTTTTAGCTATGGCAAGTGTTTTGTTTCTATGAGAAACTTATATCTACGCATAAAGGTATTGATTAATAATCTGATTTGGCCCAAATTATATCACAGACAGAACATTGCAGAATCTCAATGCGATCACAAGGGAGTATACTATGATCTTAGCAGGAATATTGTTATTGATATCCGCTTTTCTTTGCGTGCTTAGTATTATTTTAAAATCCATACGGCAAAAGAACCTTAAAAACGCGATTATTGTATTTCAAGGTTTCATCAGTCTCTTAATCTTTTTGTGGTCGCTTTCCTATCTTATTATCCTTAACTTTTTTAAGAGTGAACAAATAATCCAGAATCCGGGCCTTGTCTTTTTTCTTACCTTACTATTTTCCTACATAATAACGCTTACGGTCAGTTTTTTACTGGCAGTAACTTTTATTCAAAAACTAAGTGAATTTTACGCCAAAACAAAGGACGCTCAAATCAAGTATCGGGAATGGTACTCAAAGCTTATAAAAATCCAGGTTCCGTTAAGCTTTCTCTGCTTTATTATCGGTGTGTGGGATATCATTTATGTCACTTCAGTTCATTCACTCATTATTAATATGATAGAGCTGTCATGAATACAGCAATTCTCATTTCATACATTTTAAAAAGCAAAGGCTATAATTTAAACTTGTTTAAGGCATCTTGAAGTCTATTTACCAGTTCCTGATTTTTATCAGCAACTTCTTTAATATGTGCAATTATTTCGCTTAAACTTATGCTTGTTCTGGATTGGAGATTAACAACCTCCTTAATTTTATCCGTAGATTCTATGAGGCTTTCCATCATCTGTCTTATAACACTGCTCATGGTATATTGGTTATTAGTGAGTTGTTTTATTTCTTCGGTCGCGTTTACTACCGAATCTACTGAAGACAGTATTTGCTGCGCACCTATCTTTTGCTCCTCCATTGCTCCTGCGACAGAGTTTACAATTTCCGTATTCTTCAGGGTATCGGTTCTTATCTTTTGTAATGCATCCCCTGTCTTGGCAGATAGCTCAACTCCTTCGGCAACAAAAGAATTCATGGCTTTTATCTGCTCAACTATCTGATTACTGCTTTCTCCGCTTTCGATTGCCAGATTTCTGATTTCATCGGCCACAACTGCAAATCCTTTACCATACTCACCGGCATGAGCAGCTTCTATGGCTGCGTTCATAGCTAAAAGATCAGTCTGTGAGGCCAGGTAAGATATCATTTCAATGATCTCGTTCACCATGTTAGAAGCCTTTTGGATATCCTTGATGGCATTAATTGTCTCTTGCACTATCTCATCTCCGCCTTGAGCCAATTCAACTAATTGATCGGAAAGCGTATGAGCTTCTGTTGTTGTCGAAGTTATTGAATTAATACCGGCAGTCATCTCTTCTACTGCGGCTGAGCTTTCTTGAATATAGCTTGCCTGTACATTTACATTATTCGAAACATTTTCAATTGCTTTTAACATCTCCTCGACAATGTTGTTAGTATTAGTTACTACATTTTCCTGCTTTTTGGTACTATCAGAGGCTAAACTGCTGCTTTGATTAAGCTCTGCAATATACGAATCCATTCTGTTTATAAATCCGTTTAATGATTCGGAAGATCCTGTTATTTCCAATCCCACATCCTTTACCTGCATGAGTAATTGTAGCAGATACGACATGAACTCATTCACTAGGCTCGTAAGTTCTCCCAATTCATTGAAATGAATAATACTTAATCGGGTTGTTAAATCCCCTCCCCCGGAGAGCAGTTCACGCAATCGCTTGTTTATTCTATTTAACTGCTTCATTTGATCACTGGAAAAAATAAAACCGACACCGCAGGCAATAAAAATTAAGCATATATATAAAATAATCATACTGCTCAGATATTGGCCTTGCTTTTTGTCCATATAATCGTTCAGATCGTTGGACTCATTTTGAGTCCCTGCAGCCGGGGCTGCTTCATCTTGTTGTATTACGGTAAAAGTTTTTATTGCATTAAATTCACTTTTAAACAAGCTGTACCCTGCCGCACCCATCATAGACATAAACATCAGCGCCACAGCTATGGGCAATAAGACACTTTTTGCTTTTATGCTCATGTCTTTTACGGTTACTCCCCGTATCGCTTCAAAATAATGGATAGCAAGCAGTTCTTTCGGTTTAACGAGAACTATGTTACTGAGCATAATAGCCGACAATGCGCACACAAACCCGATAGTAATATTATAAAAACAAATGAGCATATTCAGATCAGTAAAGAATTCCTCGCCACGGATAAAATAGCCGACAAGCATCTGAGCTGGAGGACCTATTAAGAAGCCAAATACATTTAATGCGATAATTATAAGCGGAAGCTGAACGATTACTTTTCTTGCTGTCAGGCGTTCCGCTAATTCCAACCCCACACCCCGTTTAATTTTTTGCAGGGCAGCAACAAGCGGATGCAATCGTATAAAAATAATCAAAGCGGCTATTACTATAATTGCAGCAACCACTACGGCGAAACTGGGCAGGGTATCTATACCTCTCTGCCAATCACGCTGTACATAAACAGTATTGAAAATCCACATAAATACTACAAAAAAGATTGCTACCGCAATAATCACAGATATTACCTTTAATCTGATATTACTCTCATTCATGATTTTCTCCTGCTTTACTTCATCATGATCACTATACGATCATTGGCATAATTCTTGTTATTATTACAAGAATTATGCCAATGATAAATTGCGGTTTACCGCAATATGTATGCTTTTATATAATAATTATAAGATTTTACTTGAGAAATGCCACAATATTAGTATTATTAAACCAGCTTTTAAGGCTGCTTTATTTAAAATTCACTCTATGAAGCTTATCTCTGAAATTTGTACTCTCATCTTGGATTATTTTTTTTACAAAGTTAATATTATTTTCCATGGCATCAATATAGAGGTTTTGATCAATGTTATATCTATGTTTAAAATGAGCTTTGGCATATTTAAATATATTAAAAAAAGTTGTATGCAGTCTATCCTTTACTACTTTATAAAAATCCAGTGTTTTTCGAATAATATCGAATTCCGTGTTATAGCCCGGTAGGGAAGCTTCTTTATATTCATAATACAGAAAAAGTAATTTTTCAAGGTAAATTCGATCGGACATCTGCCCTAATAAATCGCTTGTGCCTAAAATAGCTCCGGCTGTCCGATCAATCCCGCTTGAAAAAGAGAGAACTTTAAAATCCGTACCAAGGTGGGAGCAAATAATGTATAAATTAATTGAATCCACATTTTTGATGTTCAGTCCAAGCTTCTCGGCATTTTTCTCTACAAAAACCGTACTACGTTTTACATGCTCCTGAGTGTATTTGGCGCCTGTTCCTGCCGTATCCCATTCTTCTTGAATATAACCCGTATCATGAAAGAGTGCGGCCTTTAAAAGGTTTTCACTTATTTGTACATCAAATTTTTCTTCACTTAAATTGTAGCCATCAATCAAGCGGGCTACAGCTAAAAAAGTATCCAGCGTATGCCTTAAATCATGATACTCGGTATTACATTCTCGATAACCCTTCATTTTTCCCGAAAACAGATCCTGAATTTGAGAAATATTTTTTTTAATGATTGTAAAATCACTGCTCTTATAGTGTGCAGTAAATAGTCTTTTTACTTCAGTAATTATATACTGCGGCTTGGAGATATCTACCAGTTGTGATAATTGCGCTGCCGCCATTTTATACTCATTAAAATAGATTAAATTTTATTATTGCAAATAGTTACAAAGAATGCAACATCAAATCGTATTCATTTACTTTCGAAAAGCCACCACTTATAGTGGTAGTTAAAAAATGGTTAATAAGTGGTGGCTTTTTCTTCCACCCTGCACCTTATGGGTGCTCCCTAACATACCACCAGCTTTGCCGGTGGTATGTTGATTTCAATTAATTGTTATGGTTAAGTATATAGCATTTTTGAGAAATTCCAAAAAAAATTAATATAATTACACTTAAAGCGTATAAATTGAGTTGTTTCTTGATTATACGATATTCCTGCTGCCTCCCGTCATAATAAAAAAAATCTTGCAATTAAAGTCGCAATAGTATTATAATGGGTACACAGTATAAGAGGAGGAAATGAGATGAAAAAAAATCTATTATTACTCGTAGTAATATTCTTTTTTCTCCATATAACACCTTTAATGGCACAGCAAAACGAAGATATAGAATCGGCATATATCAAAAACTTCTTGATTCTAAAAATATATTCACATTTTTTGGGATACAAAATTATCTATTGGACCAGCAGAATGGATACTGCCTCCATATACATTCCAATGACGTGGTTTGGAAGCCCCAATCGAAAGGCATCATTAGTCTATGGAAGAGACGCTTCCTATCCGTATTTATCCGTAATTTGGGTTAACAATGAAATATCACATATAAAAATCTATGCGTACGAAGATACAAATCACTATACCTGGGGTGTGCTGCCGGACAGTCCTGACTTAGAAAGCCGTTTTAATCAAGAAACCATAGAATTAACATATTAATGACATTATATGAAAAAGCGAAAAAAGCCATCCGTGATGAAAAAATATCTGGATGGCTTTTTTATAATTTCGGGCATCGAGATCTGCTCGCCGACAAAATACTGTCTGTTTCTCCGCTTATGACAAACAGCCGGCCATGGATTTATCTTCTTTTTGCAGAACAAGACCCGATCAAAATCGTGCATCGCATTGAAGATTCAATATTGGATCATCTACCGGGTAAAAAATATGTATACGGCAATCGAGAATCATTGAGATCAATCCTTAAAGATTTTGCACGTAATAAACCCAGGGTTGCACTGCACTACTCACAAAACTATCCTCAACTTTCATTTGTGGACCATGGAACTGTCTTGCTGCTTTCCAACATAGGCTACGAGCCTTACCCCGCTCATAACCTTATCCAGCAGGTCTTAAGCACCCTCTCGGAAGCAGAGATAGAGCTGCATGAACAGGCAGCCAAAGCTTTACACAGCATTATTCACGAAGTTTGGGAAAGAATACGAAAGCGCTTTTTACTAAAAGACTCTCCATTATATGAAGGCGACATTCAGCAGTGGATCCTCGAGTTATTTAAAAGCAAAAAGCTTATTACGGATACTCCGCTCATTGTCGGTACCGGTAAAAATACCTCCCTCCCCCACTATCTGCCCCGCGGCAGGGGGCAGAAACTGCAAACCACACAACTTGTACAGCTTGATATCTGGGGTAAACTCGATACAGAGCAAGGTATTTATGCCGATATCTCTTGGGTAGGAATATTAGCTTCTTCCATTCCCAGAGAAATTGAAGCAATATTCAGCACGATCATAGAAGCACGTGATTCGGCTGTAGAATATATTGCTAAAAACTTACAAGAAGGAAAAACGCCGAGCGGCGCTGCTGTTGATATGCATAGCGAAAGCATTTTACAAAAGGCGGGTTTCGGCGACTATATAAAACATCGCACCGGTCATGCAATCGACAGCCAGGTACATGGTTTTGGGGTGAACATAGATGCCAAGGAGTTCCCGGACACAAGGCTTTTAAGAGAGGGGTCCTGTTTTTCAATTGAACCCGGTCTCTATTTTGCTGATTTCGGTATGCGTACTGAAATTGATGTCTATATAAAGCACAACAAACCGATTATATCCGGTGCTTCACCGCAAAGGACAATCCTCACACTATGATAGGTAATTATGGACGAAACCAAGCTAAAACAGTTTTTTAATTCATACAACACATTTCTCATTTTAGGACATGTAGAACCTGACGGTGACTGCATCGCTTCTCAAGTCAGTCTGAAAAAGTTTTTAAAAAGAAGAGGTAAAAAGGCATTCTGCTTTTCTGCCGGTCCTTTTAATAGACCCGAAATTGCCGGATTTGCCAGGCAGTTTAAATCGATAATACCGCAGGATATCTGCACAGATTCTACGGCTGTCATAATAGTTGATTGTTCTACGCCGGAGCGCGTGGGTGAGCTTTTTGAATCTGTTTCCGACAAACCCATATTAACGATCGATCATCATAGTGTGCGGGAAGATTTTGGTACTTACTCTCTCATTGATCCCAAAGCACCTTCGACAACCTGGCTGATTTATAAGATTATTTCAGCATTAGGCTGCTCGCCAAACTCCGAAGAAGCCCTGCTCCTGCTTTTCGGGTTGTGTACGGATACCGGTTTCTTCCGGCATTTGGATACAAACTCATACGATGTGTTTCCGGTTATTTCCCGCTTAATAGAAAAAGGGGCCAGCTTAAAGAAGGTGTACGGTATGATGTACGGCGGCAGAACATTTTCGCAAAGAAAATATCTGGCTCGATTAATCGAAAGAGCAGAAAACTACTTGAATGATAAAATTATTATTACATATGCGCCATTAGCGGATAAAAAACTCTCCGGTCCTCTATCCCGGACTTCTGATGAGCTTTACGGTCTGCTTCAAACAATACACGATAACGAAATTGTAGTATTTATCCGACAGGAATCCGCTTCCCATTGCTCCGTGGGCTTACGATCAACAGATACCTACGATGTAGCAAAAGTTGCTAAAGTTTTTGGAGGTGGCGGACATAAACTGGCTGCAGGATTTACCGCAAAAGGGACTATAAAAGAAATAAAAGAACGCACCCTAAAAAAACTTATCCGCCTTCTCACAAAAGCAACATAATTCCCCTGATATTCTCTGTAATCTGCATTATTTGTAAATAATTGTAAATTATCCACTTTTTTTACTAATAGTTAACATTTGTTTATGGCATGCTTCTTGCTGTTAATAGAGCAACAAGACTATCCGGAGGTGGCAATGAATCATACTGGAGTAAAAAACGCACTGCCGTATGCTGCTTTTAGTTGCGCACAACAAAGTATCGATAAATTAAAGCTCATCAATACCTATTTAACTTATATCTATACCTATATCGGCAAATGTAAATATTTCGATCAGGATGATCGCCATGAATTCATCCTCTATTTTTATCCGGTACTTAAAAAGGCGCTTTATACTTTTCGTTATAAGGGTGTACCATTTGAACATTATTTAAGCTTTCTGGTAAGTCGAAGAATAAAAACATTTCTCAAAAATAAATTAAATGCAAAGGATCTAAGGAATATAACCGCTGCAATCTTTCAGTCACATGAATCTCCGCGTACTGCTACCCATACATCCCCTCATGAAATTAATTCCCGTGTAAAAAAGATATTAGCTATAAGTGCCATGGGTAAAATCGAGAATAACGCGGCGCGTAAACGCTTTTTATTTTTTATAGCAAAGAAAGTAAAAGATCTTACCTTGGATGACATAGAATTCGCTTCTTATCTGACGGATTATAAGCAGAATTGGCTTCATTACAAGTTATATAAACTAAAGCAGGAATTAAAAGAAAAAGAAGAACGCCTTACCCTCTATATTGAACGAAAAAATAAATTATTTCTTAAAATCATCCTGTTAGAAAAAAAAATACTTAAGGAAATTGATTATAAACAGAAACAGATTCTTAATAATAAACTCATAAAAACAAACAATCATTTTAAATCTATCCTTGAAAAAATTAGCAAAACCTCACTGAGTCCGTCTCATAGAGAAATAGCGAAAGCTTTAAATATTCCTAAAGGAACAATAGATACATCCCTTTACAAATTGAAATATTTAATAAAAAGTGTCTAAATCAACATACCATCAGCAAAGCTGGTGGTATGTGAGGGAGCACCCATAGGGTGCAGGGTGGAAGAAAAAGCCACCACTTATTAACCATTTTTTAACCATCACTATGAGTGGTGGCTTTTTCGAAAGTAAAACCGTGCTGCTCACGATGTTTATGAGCTCCTGACAATTGATTTTTACCATAAAATATTATACTTTTGTCAGTACAAAATGAGAACAGATGTACCACAGAGCTTATTTGTCGCCACTAATAATACTGACAAAAAAATTGAGCTGCAAAGAATATTTTCGAATTACAAGATTCGCTTACCTGAAGAGGCGGGAATAACATTCCGTTTCCAAGAAATTGGTGCCAGTTTCTTGGAAAATGCCTTCGGCAAAGCCCAAGCCCTTTACAAGCTTATAAAGCGGCCTGTTATAGCTGATGATTCCGGGCTTTGTGTTAAAGCTCTTCAGGGAAAACCCGGAGTATATTCCGCTCGTTTTGGTGCAGAAAAGAAAAATAAGCTCTTAAGTGATAGTGAACGCAATCTTTATCTATTAAAACTGATGCACGATAAAACATCAAGAGCAGCCTTTTTTGTTTGCTGTATGGTACTTATACTCGATGAAAATCGATTTTTTATAGCAGAAGAAACCTTAGAAGGAGAAATAACCATATCACCCCAAGGCAGAGGAGGTTTTGGATATGATCCGATTTTTTATTTACCTGAGCGCGGATTAACTGTAGCGGAACTCTCCCCTCAACAAAAAGATGCGTTATCGCATCGAGGCAAAGCCGCCCAGGCAATTCTAGCATTGTTAGAGTCTATTAGAGCCTATGTTTAAATAAACTCTCACTGAGCACTCAGAGATATTATTTCTTTTATTAAAAGTATTTAGTTTTTCCAATCTTTTAGCTATCTTCCTCTTTGATTATATAAATACTTAAAATATTCGGCATCAGTTGTCAGAGTTTTTCTAAACTTAGGAAGAATTTCCCGATATGACTGAAGAGCACGCCAGAATTCATAAAACTCCGCGTCCAGATTATAGGCCGCTGCATAGATGGAAGAGGCTTCTTTATCTGCTTCACCCATAACGCGGTTAGCATCTCTCTTTGCTTCAGAGATAATACGTTTAAGTTCCCTATCCTTTTTACCCAGCCATTCCTGTTTTACACCTTGACCCTGTGAACGAAACCTCTCTGCGATCTGGTTCCTCTCTTTGATCATTGCCTGATAGACATCAAGAGTTACCTTTTCAGGATACTCAATCTGACGGATTACAATATCTATAAGCTCTATACCATATTGGTTATACGGATTTCCATTTATTAGTACGTCGGCGCTGCCGTCATCGGTCTTTTTTGTTTTGTACATTGCCTTTCTGGCATTATTAAGCATGAATTCCGAAAGTCTAACCCTTCCGCTTTCAACAAGAGGATATTCTTTTTGTTCCGTGGTAACTCCACCTTCTTGCTTCTCCTCAAGCTCTTTTTCTATTTCGCCCTCACCTTCAGCCGGTTCCAGTTCCAATTCTGCTTGTCTTTGGTTGATAACATTACTGTTTCGTACAACTTCATATAATAGATTATTATTAATAATCGTACGCACTTCCGAATCGATTATTTCATCCAGCAGTTTATATCCTGAATTCAGGGTATTCAACGTTTTAAAAAAGAGTGTCGGATCCAGAATTCTCCAGCGGACCGTCGTGTCAACAAAGATATATTTATTCTCGGGAGGTCGTGTTCGTATTTCCTGGGCCCTGCCGTCCCACGATAGAATCTTTTTAGGATAATGAATTACATTATCAATCAATGGCAGTTTGAATTTTAAGCCGGCCTCAGTATCAACACTCACAATCTTACCCATTCGTAAAACTATAGCCTGCTGTCCTTCTTCAATAATATAAAACGGACCTAGAAATAAAAAACCGATAATCAGAGCGATTATTATTCCTAATACAATCCATAGTTTATTCACTTTCACTTTCATCGCGTACCTCCGGGCAAATCCCCCGACAGAGACTTAAAGGGAATAAAGCTCTTTAAATTCCTGTCAATAAGATCCATATCTTTTTCATTCCTGAAAACATCTTCATACATCTCATAGTAAAGGCGGGCACGCGTAACACGGGGAGCCCTTCTGTACTCCGAATACACTTGTTTAAAGCGCTCGACTTCTCCTAATGCTATATTCACTCTGTTGATGGCGTAACCTTCGGCCTCTTCGAGGATCTTCTTTGCCTCTCCCAGGGCTCTGGGAATTTCTCTTTGATATTCCTGCTTTCCTTCACTTTCCAAGCGATCCCTTTCCTTTTCCGCTGCATTAACATCTTGAAAAGCCGCTTTTACTTCTCCCTCCGGAGGGGCTACATCTTTGAATTTTACAATTTTAACATGTATGCCTAAATCATACTTGTCAAAATATTCATTCATGAGTAATGCAGCCTGTTCCTGAATAGTTTCACGTGCAGTACTCAAAGCATCAGATATATGCCTGTCACCGATGAGCATGTTAATTACCGAACGTGAAATATCCCGAATTGTTTTTTTCTTGTTCTCAACATTGAATAACCAGGCTCTGGGATCTTCAATATAGTATTGCATGGACCATTCCGCGTGCACAATATTGAGATCACCGGTTAACATGGCCGATTCTTGTTTACTTTCTTTGTCTTTTCTGTAGAGTGTTGCTTCTCCCGCTCTTTCGGTAATAAACCCGAATTCCTCATCCTGTTTTCTGGCGGTGGGTACATGAAAATCTTTTTCTATGCCAAAGGGAAGCTTTAAATGCAATCCGGCATCCACGGTACCGACTAATTTATATGTATATTTTCCAAACCTTAAAATGACAACCGTCTCTTCATTTCCTACTATAAAAACACTCGTTGCGATCATCACTAATACAAATAGCCCCAATAGCACAAGAGTCACCAATAACGGGGTTATTTTAAACGGCAGATTAAATGGTGTAACATTACGCAATGAATAGATCCTCCTTCCATTGATAGTATATCGTATATGAACTTAATTCTTTTTTCTTTAAAGGTCAAGGAAAGCAAAATTATAAAAAATGTCATTATTGGATTTTACTTAAGAAATATCTCTCTTACTTTTTTTAATAATGTTTCAGGTGAAAACGGTTTTTGAATAAAGTTGCTTCCCCTTCTGGTGACAGCTTCATGAATAATTGATTTATCAGAATAACCGGACATATAAAGCACCTTTAATTTAGGTTGAATGGCATTGATCTTCTTTGCCAGCTCCAGACCATTCATACCGGGCATTATTACATCTGAGAGCAGAAGATCAAGAGCATCCTTTATTTTTTTACATGCCATAATAGCTTCACGGCCGTTCCGTGCCGAAAGCACATGATATCCGGCCTGCAATAAGATTTTTTTTGCCAATTCCCGAACTATCTGTTCATCTTCTACAAGTAAAATGGTTTTCTTAACTCTCATACTTTCAGGGTGTTTTACTTCTCTACTAACCTGGTCAGCTTCCTCTTCGTATTCAGAAAGATATATACGTACTGTTGTACCCTTCCCCGGTTCACTTAGGACTTCAGTATATCCGCCGCTCTGAGTAATAATTCCATAAACTGTTGAAAGACCTAATCCCACACCCTTACCTTCCTTTTTAGTTGTAAAAAAGGGTTCAAAAATATGTGATTGAGTTTCAGTATCCATACCGATACCATTGTCACTGACTGAAATGACAATATATTTCCCACTCTGGATATCAGGAATATGCACTGTTGTTGTACTCGTTATGTTTTCGCTTTGTGTCTCAATCAGAATCTCACCACCGTGCGGTAAGGCGTCACGTGAATTAAGCACAAGGTTCATAATTACCTGTTCAATCTGACCGCGATCAGCTCTGACATTAGCAATATCCGTATCAAGTTTTGTTACAAGTTTAATATGCTCTCCAATCAGGCGTTTTAACATTTCATTCATATTAATAACAACATCATTAAGATTATGCAAAGTAGGCTGAAGCACCTGTTTGCGGCTAAAGGCAAGCAGCTGACGAGTGAGTGAAGCTGCACTTTTAGCAGCCTTTTTTATCTCCTCAACATCTTTGCGCAGCTTACTTTTACCGCCGAGCGATTGCAGCATAATCTCGCTGTATCCCATAATACCTGTGAGTAGATTGTTAAAATCGTGAGCTATACCTCCGGCCAATCTTCCTATGGCTTCCATTTTATGCGATTGTCTCAATTCTGCTTCTAAATTTTTCCGTTCCGTATTATCAAATAGATACCCGCGCATTTCAACCAGATTCTCTTGTTTATCAAAACTGCCGATTATATTGCCAATAACATGAATCGAACTCCCGTTCGGCTGTAAAAATTCAGCTTCATAATATTCAATTCTCTTCACAACATTAAGCAGTGTAAAAAAGTCCTCCAGAGCCGATTTATTGGGATAAAATTTTCCGAAATTGGCTTTCACAGCCTCCTTTACCGTACTGAAACCGAATATTTGAGCGAATGCCGGATTACAGGCTATGATATCCCCTTTGGCATTAGCAATAAAATCCCCTGTGAAATCGTCTTCAAACCATTTACGATAACGCTCTTCACTTTTCCTTAAGTTTTCCTCTGCTCGTAAGCGCACTAAAATCTCTTCCTGTAATTGAACGTTTGTTTCAGTTAAATCATGTGTTCTGGAAGATACCAGGTTTTCCAAATTCTGGGCCTGCACTTTAACCTCTTCCAGCCTTTTTACACCTTTTAGTGCCGTGCTTAATCTTTTTTTTAAAAATTCACACAACTTAAGATCCGTTTTCTTTAGCTCTATTAAAAGTAAACCCAGAGGCTCATTCTCGTGAGAGAGTGTTTCAATGAAAAAAGTATAACGCCTGTTAACCGGGAGCAGACCTAAAGGCACCAAGCGATTGGTAAGAAACCGCGCATCCTTTTGATTGATATGCTTTAAGTGCTTTTTACTAAAGGCGATAAGTAACCTCGAGTAGCTAAGCGGATCTTGAATCTCCTCATAGAGAGAAATATAACAACTATTTATATCTATTAAAGGAAACCTTTCGCAGATTATCGCGGCGAGTTTATCCACGTCCAAGGCCATAAGCAGTTCTTCTTCAATTTTTTCAATAATCTTGCCCTGTTCAAGCTCTTTAACATTTTTAACGGAATCCGCTTTCTTTAAAACTCCGCCGACTATTAAAACAGCTTTGTAAATGATATCGTCTAAAACATGAAGCACTGAAGCTTCTTTCATACCGTCATAAATATACTCCCTTAATGAAGAAAGAATGTTGAGTTTACTCATTGCATGTATACCGGTCGCAATATGTTGGTAGAGAAATTCTTTCCATTTAATAATGAAACGATGGCTTGTTTTGGCAGTAATATCTTCCGTGAGTGATTCTATAAGCTCTTGAATTAATTCTTTGACTAATTTTCTTCTTTGCATAGTAAGCCGCGGGTGCTGTTTTAAGATTTTAGAAACCATCTGTTTTTTATTTATCCTTGAGAATGGTTTTATTTTAGATGGAACAGTCTCTACAGGAGAAATCCTGCGCTCGCTTTGAATATTGTGTAAAACCGGCATACATCCGCAGGACTCACGAATAATAAGCTCGGTAGCAAGTGCGGTTGTGTAAGGAACCTTTTCTCCCAATATTTGCTTGTGTAAAAGTTCTGCTGCTGTTTGTCCCAATTTAAAGAAAGGTATTTTTACTACAGTTAAGGGTAATAGCTCATCATCATTTGTCTTTTGATCCTCAAATCCAACTACACTTATCTGATTTGGTACCCTAAGACCCCGTTCCTGTAAGGCAATTATTACACCTAATGCCACCTCATTATTCAAGGTAATGACTGTATCAAAGGATACCTTTCGTTCATCTAATAGAGTGGTTACGGCATTCTTCCCGCTATAATAATCGAAATCACCTTCGACAAGCAATTGAGGATTAAGGGGGAGTTTAAAGTCCTTCATGCTTTTTGTATAAGCTTTAAGCAGATTCTGCATTACCGGATTATCTTTGGGACCGCTTATTAATGAAATATTCTGTTTCCCATGCTGTTTTACAAGGTGAGATATAAGTTCATTTAACCCCTTTTCTTTTAAGCTAATTACAGAGGGTACATTTTTTATTTTTAAACCGATACTCACTAAAGGAAGCGGATAATATTTTTTAAGCAAATTGCTGATCCATTTACTCCCCACATTGCGGCTGATAACTTCGGACATTACGATTAAACCGTCAACATTCTTTTTATTAATAATATCAAACGGCAGCATTATGCTATTAGCTAAGTTTTCCGTAGAACTCACACTATTGGTTTTAAAACATAAGAGGTTTAAGTCGCTGTCTCTGGCAACTGATTCTACTCCGGCTATAATTTGTTCGCTTCTATATTTAAAGGCAGGATCAACGAGAAGACCTATACTATAGCGGCGGTGTTTATTTTTCCTTTGTTTCTTCATACTATTAATTTTATACACAAATTTAAATTTTTAAAGCAACTTAACAATTCTTTTAAATTTCTTTCCACGGTCAAATTCATTAAGAAACATACCGAATGATGCACAACCGGGTGAAAAAAGCACAGACATTCCCGGCCGTGCATTCTCATACGCATATAGTACCGCATCTTTTAGATTTTCAAAAGGGCCTGAAAAAGCTAAGCCTGCTTTTTTAAAAAGGGATACTATCTTTTGGGTAGCGGTACCCTCAAGTAAAATTATCTTTTTGGGGATATGCATGATGCTTTTAAGAGGAGAAAAATCAATATTCTTATCTGTACCGCCTGTAATAAGGATAATTGGTCCCCGCAGACTGTTAACAGCAGCCACGACGGCATGTGGAATTGTCGCAGCCGAATCATTATAAAAGGCAATCCCCTTAATTGCATGAAACCTTTCCAGCCTATGTTCGATACCCGAAAACTTGGCCAGACACGAACGGATAAACTTAGGGTCAATACCAAGGAGATACAAAGCAAGTCCGGCAGATAATAAATTAAGTCGATTATGAGTACCCGGAAGGAGGAGTTTTTTCTCTAAAATCCTGTGAGTTGTACTATTAATTCTTACATAACCCTGCTCGTTTTCCAGCCATGCTCCTGATAATTTTTCAGGAAGTACCTTTCCCGAAAAAAACAAGCAGCTGGCTTTGCTTTCACGGACGAATCCTTTACAATATGCATCATCATAATTAAAAATAGAGTAATCCGTATGATTTTGATTTTCAAAAATTATTTTTTTATCAGCTACATATTCGACCATATTCTTATATCGATTCATATGATCGGGCAGGATATTAGTAATAAGTGATATTTTTGGCTTGAGCAGCCGCTTTCCTTTTAAATCTGCAAGCTGCCAGGAAGACAACTCTAACACAACAGGGGCACCGGTTCTAAGCTCTTCTAAAAAGGTTAACGGCGATACCGTAATATTGCCGCCCAGTTTTGCATCTTTAACCTGCCGGCTCAAACAATAGTGTATGGCTGAAGCGGCGGTGGATTTACCCTTACTTCCCGTTACGGCAATCAGAGGATTTTTACACAGCTGCAAAAAAATGGAGATGTCCGTTTCTACGGGAACCGCATGTTTCCGGGCAACCTTTAAAAAAGGTGAATCCAAAGCCACACCCGGATTCTTAATAATGATATCCGTATTCCTAAAATCAGCTTCTTCATGTCTGCCCAGAACATAGCGTATAGGAAACCCCGCTAGTTTAGCTAATGATGATTTGAGCACCTTTTTATCTCTTAAATCCGTAATGGTAACACATGCTTTATGCCTGGCAAAAAAAAGAGCGGATGATAGCCCGCCGCCATGCAAGCCCAGCCCCATAATGGTGACACGAGATTTTTCAATTGCTTTCCCATTAATCTTCAATAATAAATTCCCTCATTCCGTGTTCATCGAGATAGACCCGGATATCTGCATTCTGCCAATCAGCATACAATTCTTGCGGCACCTGATCTTTCAGGAATTGAAAATGAGGATGTTGCTCGGAAAAATGTGCGTCAAGCAAATCCTGTTGGATATTACTTATATGAGGATTTAAAAAATTAATTGCTTTTAAAAAACCGGCAAGTCTTCGTGCTCTTGCTTCACTCGAGAGCGAAATAACATTTTGACAGACGGTTTTATACTTACAGACGTATGGGTAAAAAGGATAGAGATTTTTAGCGTGGGGAAGCATTAGTCTGGAAAAATATTTTGTAAGATCATCATCCATCCAAATTCCCTGAGCAAAATAACCTCTGCCGCGCTCACCTATCCATGTTTGCGAAATCAGTTGTTTGATTTTAAAACCCACAATGTGACCAAATTCTTCTACTACCTCTTCTATCGGGATTATATGAGCATCCAAGAAAAGATGTCTGGTCCTATAAAAGGGGGTTATATCATTATCCCCTTTCTCAATAACTTCGTGTGCATTATGGCGGAAACTTAAATCAAGCCGCAGCAAATACAGAAAATTAGCCTTATCATATTGATATAACTTATAAAAAAGCGGTTTATGAATTTCTTCGGCATCAAACCAGTAGCTTAAGCCGTCAAACACATCCGGCAGCAACCTGCTTGCCTGAGTTACTACAGCTTTAAGGTTGAGCATATAATTCGAATCGGGTTCTTTTTCCAGTATGTTATGATGAATGGGAAAATGAGGAACAGTATATGCGGCGTTAAGCTTTAAAAAAAATTCTTCAGTCTGATTAAAATGTTTCGTATAGTTCGTTACTTTTTTATGAGCATGCGAAATAAGAAAATTAATCTCGGGATTTGTATAATGAAGTTCAATATAATTAGCAAGCTGTTCCATATGCGTTTTACCTGATAATATTTAAATGTAGGGTGAAAATAACATTATGTAAATACATAAAACGGATTTTACAACTCTCTGTAAGAATATTCCGCTTCTAAATCGCAGGAACTCCTTCCCTTTCAATCGGGATAAAAAACAGCTGAGTTCTTTTCTGTTTCAAACACAATAACCTTTGTTATTCGTACGGCGGGAAGCGCTTTCTCAAGACCACAGTAAATATGGTAAGCTATTCTTTCCGCTGTCGGTTTGCCGTCAGCAAAATCCTTATGTTCGTTTAAAAAACTGTGATCCAGTTTTTCAAGAATTTTTTTTAACTCATTCTTCAATATTCCGAAATCAATAACCATACTCTGGTCATCAAGTGTTTGTTCGGCTGCGCTAACCCGCACCCGATAATTATGCCCATGTAATTTTTCACATTTTCCCTTATGCCCGGCCAGATAATGGGCAGCGGAAAATGAATCTTCAACTGTAACCACAAACATCGTCTTTCTATTATATTAATATTGATAAAAAAAACAACACCTGTTGCTATAAGCAATTTTAAATTTGTTCCTTTTATAAGGAAAAGAATGTACAAAAAGAGAATTGCTGTGCTACTATTGGATTGTGAAGCAAAAGCGTTTTTCAAGAATTATTGATGGACTGGAAATTCTAAAAAAAAATATATACTCGGATCCGCATATTTCTGCTATTAACTACGATTCCAGAGAAATTACACCCGGGGCTCTCTTTGTGGCTCTAAGCGGGGAACACACCGACGGCCATCTCTTTGTTAAGGATGCACTGGCAAAAGGCGCTCTGGCCTTTGTGGTTCAAAAGGAGAACTATCTTAGCGAACACCCTTTAGCATATGCAGTTACTCCCAATACTCGGACAGCCCTTTCTCAGCTGGCGGCGAAATTCTATGACAATCCTTCGCAGCACCTCTACACAATCGGCATTACCGGAACCGACGGGAAAAGTTCAACGGTCTGGTTTATCCACCAGCTTTACGATCTGGCCGGAAAGCTTTCAGGATTCATCTCTACTACGAGTTATCAAACCAAAGTTAAAGTGGAAAACAATCCCTACCGCCAATCCACACCCGAAGCTCCGGAGATTCACTATCTTTTACACTCCATGCTGAAAGCGGGAAAACGTTTCGCAGTTATCGAAGCTACATCTCATGGTCTGTCACAAAAGACAGCCCGCTTAAAAGATGTTTACTTTGATGTCGGTGTATTTACCAACATCACACATGAGCATCTGGATTTTCACGGCACAAAGGAAAACTACCGCAGAGATAAAGCCAATCTTTTTAAGGCCCTCGGAACCTCACCGGCTAAATCAGACTATCATTCGAAAAGCCCCCTTACCACACCCCGTTTCGCCGTATTAAATATGGCCGACCAAAACTGGAAATATTTTTCAGAGGTAACAGATGCACCTGTCTATACATACGGCTTAAATTTAAAAAAAGCAGATATAAGCGCTTCTGAGATAATTCCAACCACACAAGGCAGCGACTTTGTAGTTCATGTTTTTAAAAAGGCATATCCTGTACACTTTAATATTGCCGGATCATTCAATATTGAAAATCTGCTGGCCGCACTTTTAACGGTCTCACATACCACAGGGATTTCCATCCCTGAATTAATCCCTTTTGTTCCGCAGCTTACAGGGGTAAAAGGCAGGATGCATACGATAGATAGGGGGCAGCCCTATCGTGTGATTGTGGATTTCGCCCACACACCTGCCGCTTACAACAGACTTCTTCCCTTCATGCGAACTGAGACAAAGGGGCGTCTCATTTGCGTATTCGGTTCAGCAGGAGAGCGGGATACTGCCAAAAGAATTCTGCAAGGAAAAATCGCATCCGAATATTGCGATATTGTAATTCTCACAGATGAAGATCCGCGTGGCGAAGACAGCCTCACCATTATCAAGGATATCGCCGGAGGATGTAAAAACCTTGCACAGGGAACCGACCTTTTTTTTATTCCCGATCGCAAACAAGCAGTTATCAAAGCACTGAGCACAGCCCGAAAAGGCGATACTGTTCTGTTATTGGGTAAGGGACATGAAACAAGCATTATTTATAAAGATCACAAAGCAGTCTGGGATGAAATCGCGACTGCGGAAGATATCCTCACAAAAATGGGTTTTAAAAAATAATTATTGACACCTGGCATAGTGTACTGATAACATTGAGCCATCATCTAAAATTAGGAGAGAAAATGCCCCGGAGCACTACTACACCTCAGCACAACATAAAGTGGGGTAGTAAAACATTGGATTTTAAAAGCGGTCCTCTGATAATGGGAGTCCTTAATCTTACTCCGGATTCTTTTTATCCTGCCAGCAGGGCTGCAACATTGGAAAGCGCACTTGCGCGAGCAGCAGAAATGATAGCAGCAGGTGCCGCCATTCTGGACATCGGGGGTGAATCCACACGACCCGGTTCGGATCCAGTAACTGCCGATCAGGAGTCTGTAAGAGTAATTCCCCTGATTCAGGAGCTAAAAAAAACCCACAATATCTTGATATCAATTGATACACAGAAACTGGCTGTAGCCGGGGCCGCACTCGAAGCAGGAGCGGACATTGTGAATTCCGTTTCCGGATTAAGAGATGATGATAGTTTTGCTTGTTTTATCGCACAACAGGATGTGCCCGTAATTATCATGCATATACGCGGCAATCCAAAAACCATGCAAAACAATCCTGTCTATAAAGATACAATCTTAGAGATCACACACGAACTGGAAGAGCTTATTCAGCATGCTCTTTCCTGCGGCATTAGCCCTGAGCGTATTATTATTGATCCCGGCATCGGGTTTGGAAAAAGATTAAAAGACAATCTGCTTATTATAAAGCATCTTAAAAGAATAAAAGCATTAGGGTATCCTGTGCTTATTGGTATTTCCCGCAAATCATTTATAGGTTTGCTTCTGGATAAACCGGTAGAACAAAGACTCATTGGTACTATTACCGCCAACACAGTGGCGATTTTAAACGGAGCCGATATTGTGAGAGTGCATGATGTAAAAGAAGCCGTGGAAATGAAGAAAGTAATTCGTGCAATTGAAAATAGTGAATAAATAGCAAAATTAAGGAAAAATTGTGTTTGAATGGATAGTTGACAGCTTTTGGCATTACATAAGACCCCTTTTGGATATAGTTATTATCGCCTTCCTCATTTATAGAGGTTATTTAATTCTGGTACAAACCCGGGCCGTACAGCTTATTAAAGGCACATTTATTGTCATACTCTTATATTTTGTAGCCTATATATTTAGGCTGAACACTTTACTGGGACTGATGGCCATGCTCTTTCCCGGGATTATTATTGCGATCGCCATCATTTTCCAGCCGGAACTGCGGAAAATCTTTACCAAAATCGGTCAGGGGAACTGGTTCCGTTTCAGCTCCGTAGTGCAGAGATATCATCTCGAATCAATTATTAATTCGATCGAAGTGCTTTCTTTACGCAAAAGGGGAAGTATTATTGTGGTTTCCCGTCATGTAGGCTTAAAAAATGTAATCGAAACGGGTACTATGCTCAATTCCGATCTTTCCTCCAGTTTAATACTCACTATTTTCACTGAAGGATCGCCACTGCATGATGGAGCGGTTATCGTGACTGAAGATAAAATCGTAGCTGCCGGCTGTTTTCTGCCTTTATCCGAACAGATAGACATAAAGAAAAGTTTCGGCACCCGTCATCGGGCGGCACTCGGTCTGGCTGAAGAAACCGATGCTATTGTGATTGTGGTTTCTGAAGAAAACGGGGCTATTTCTTTGGCCTATGACGCACAACTCATCTATGACCTTTCCATACCGGATATTACGCAAAGACTGAAATCATTATTCGAGATAAGTGAAGATGAGGAGGAGCAGAGTAGTGACGACTAATAATTTTGGAAAAAGAATATTCACCAACTGGCCGGCCAAAATAATTTCTCTTTTGGTCGCCGTCATAATATTTTTTATTTACAGAATAGATACCCAGCAGCAGTTTTCAATACCATTAGAAAAAAAGCTGCCCCCTGGCTTCGCCATAGCCAATGAGTACCCAAAAAGAGTCGATGTAGTCTTGCGGGGTGTAAAATATAGAACACCTGTCGAAGAGAGCAATTTTTATGCTTTTTTTGACGTAAGTAATATTAAAACTGAAGGAGCGGTACAAGCTGAAATTGTAGTCAAACTGCTACCGGAAGACCTTAAACTTGGAACGTTCGAATTCGAATACAATCCCAATCAAATTTCAATTCAATTAGAGCAAGAGATTGATAAGAAAGTAAACGTTTTACCAAATCTGGTAGGAAGTCCCCCTAAAGGATATAAATACGAATATCAGATCGATCCTCGAACTATAACAATTAGGGGGCCGCGAAGTCATGTTCAGAAAATAACGGAAGTGACAACCGAAAAAATTGATCTTACGGGACGTATTTCAGAGATAAGAAGTTTTGTGAAAATTAATACAGGAAACAGCTTCGTGCGGCCCCTTGAAAACAAAGAAGTTCTTCTGCAAATTTCCATTAATCAGGAACAGATAAATAAAAGATTTTCTAATATCCCTATTGTATTGACCAATACACCGTTTGCTTTACAGGTTATGGGCGCTATTCCACGAGGTTCTGTTGAGCTAAAGGGAAATCAAATTGATATCGACACCCTCATTTCCGATCAAATCCAATTAATTGTCAACTGCAGGGAAGTAACCGAACCTGGAGAATACGTTTTTGTTCCCGAGCCCAATGTACCCGAAAAAATGACGATTATAAATTACGAACCCAAAACTATTATAATTAAATTCGAAGCAAAGTAGAGGCGCTAAACAGTATGATAAAAGGCATCGGGATCGACATGGTAAAAATAGCCAGACTTGAATCTTGGATTAAGGAAGCAAAACTTTATGCACGTTTTTTTCACCCGGATGAGATAGCGATATTTCATAATAGGGGCCGTCATAATATCGTTTCACTCGCTGCCCGCTTTGCTGCCAAAGAGGCATTTGGCAAGGCCTTGGGTACCGGGCTCAAAGGATTTTCTCTCAGGGAAATAGCTGTTGTGAATGATGAACATGGGCGTCCGCATATGTGTTTATACGGGAAAGCAGCCCAAGTTTTTAAAAACAGAGGCGGAGGCAGCATATTTATTTCACTTAATCATGAGGTTGACTATGCGCTGGCAATGGTCATAATAGAAGGTAGTTAATGAGGTCTGCAAAAAAAGAAGAAAAGAAAAAGAAAATCACATTTTTTTCAAATAATACCATTAACTGTCCGGTGTGCGGTAAGGATTTTTATCGTGAAGATCTGCTTACAGGCGGCGGCAGGCTGATTGCAGGAGAACTCAGTGACGAGTTGCGCAGGATTTATGAGCCCTCAGTAAATTTCGGCGAAATATACCCGCTCATCTATCCTATAATAGTATGTCCGGAATGTTATTACGCCACCTTCCCGGATGATTTCTCTAAAATCGAAAGCAAGGTCACTCATAAGCTGGTAGAACTTACCCAAACGAGGAAAAAAAGCATAGAATATATCTTCCCCACACTTGAATTTACTGAGCCAAGAGGCTTAAAAGAGGGGGCTGCCAGTTACTTTTTTGCTCTTGCCTGTTATGATTTTTTCCCCAAGTATTATCTGCCTACTTTTAAACGCGGTTTATGTGCCCTGAGAGCAGCCTGGCTGTTTAATGAGCTGCATCGTAAATTCCCCAGTGATAACTATGAATACCTGTCGCAGCTTTTCTATCGCAAAGCAAGTTTTTACTATAGGCTCACCTTAGAAAAGGATCAAAGGGGCGGGGAAGCTCTTAAACCAAAAATAAATTACGGTCCCGATACGGATAAAAACTACGGCTACGACGGTATACTTTACATATCCGGTATCCTTGAGTATACATACGGTCCTAAAAAAGATAAGGAAAAGCGTATAAAATCACTGGAAAATGTTAGACGACTTTTTTCAAAATTATTTGGAATCGGTAAAGCCTCCAAAGAAAAGCCTTCAACAATTTTAGATAAAGCCAAAGATCTCTATTACAAAATCGGACAAGAAATAGACAGCATAAAAAATGAGGCATAATCTTAAGTGGGAAAGCGTACCATAAAACTCACCCTGGCTTATGACGGTACTTGCTTTTGCGGATGGCAGACCCAAAAGCAGGGTGAACGCACTGTGCAAAAAATAGTAGAATCTGCTCTTGCTCATCTTCATAATCATGAATTAAAACTGTACGCAGCGGGCAGAACAGATTCGGGTGTACACGCTACCGGCCAGGTCGCACATTTTCATTCAGAGCATCGTACACTCGCTTCGGAACAGTTTACGGATGCCATAAATTCTCATCTGCCCCATGACGTACGAGTTTTAAAAAGTGAGCAGGTAGCGGAAAGTTTTCACGCTCGCTTTTCTGCCAAAGCACGTCTCTACCGTTATTATCTTTATTCTTCACCGGTCGGTCTTCCGCATTTCAGAAATTTCTGTTGGAGAATACGTAAATATTTAAATATAAATATACTTAACACTTTATCACGCCCTCTTGTAGGCATCCATAATTTTACCAGTTTTTCAAGTACTAAAGATCCAAGTACATCCAAAGAGAGAGAAGTTTTTACTTCTTGCTTTTATCCTCGGGGACCGTTTATAGTTTATGAGATCTGCGCCAATGCATTCCTCTGGAAGATGGTGCGTACCATTTTAGGTACAATCATAACTATTGCGCTGCAGGATAAAAATCAGGGCATGATGCATGATATCCTTCAGGCAAAAGATCGCAGCAGTGCGGGTCCGACCGCTCCGGCGCGCGGACTGTTTTTGGAAGGAGTAAATTATGGTCGATAGGGAGAATAAGCTTATAAAACAATTCACGGAATTCTTACAGCTTGCAGAAGATTTTTATAAAAGCGGTTTTAAATCCGAGCAGCAGGCAGTCAATCACATTGCAGCAATTCCGTCAGTAAAGCAAGCCGTGAACCAGGCAATTCCCCACCCGGAAAGGGTTGCAAAACTAGAAGAACTTTATCAGGAGATTGAAACATGCACAAAATGTGATTTGCACTTCAATCGTTTGCATGCGGTACCCGGAGAAGGTGTGTTTAATCCGCTGGTAATAGTTATCGGAGAAGCACCCGGTCAGGAAGAAGATAAAAAAGGGCAACCCTTTGTGGGTAAAGCAGGAATTTATCTGGATAAATGGCTTAAAGCGATTAATTTAGATCGCTACACAAACTGTTATATTGGCAATGTCATAAAGTGCCGTCCACCGGAAAACAGAGACCCACATCCTGAAGAAATAGCAGCGTGCCTTCCCTACCTCGAGCGGCAACTTGAACTTCTGGAACCCAAATTCCTATTAACCGTAGGGAGAATTTCATCACAAATCCTTATAGGTTCTACAAAGGGAATAGGCTCTCTACGCGGCGGAACTTATTTTTATAAGCATTTACCATTAGTGCCGACATTCCACCCCAGTGCCGTACTGCGCAATCAATCTCTGCGTGCGGCAGTCTGGGAAGATCTTAAACTTATAAGAGCACTGATGCAGTAATGACAACATACCTCGATGTAGTATTTAATCTGCCGATTAACAGAAGCTTTATCTATGCTTGCGAACTGGACCAACCGGTAATTCAAGGTTACCGTATCGTGGCTCCCTTCGGAAAAAGAGAGCTTTTAGGCTACGTTATAGATATAAAAAAGCTAAAACCCAAAAGCACTTTTGAAATTAAACAGATCATAAGAAGTATAGACAAGCGTCCCGTATTTAATGCTAAATCAGTGGAATTGGCCCGTTGGATTTCCTCAATGTATCTTTGCAGTGTAGGCGAAGCATTAGGCCTTATGATTCCCGGCGGCAGAAGAGAACATGAAGGTAATTCACTGTTCGCCGATTACGCTACCATTGAAAACCGGGTTTACCCATTGGCCCCGCAGCAAAACCAGGCTATCGCTGCAATCCGTGCTGCCAAGGCCCATATGTTTTACTTGCACGGGGTTACCGGCTCCGGAAAAACTCATGTTTTTTTAACTATTGCCGAGGATATGCTTCGTCAGGGCAACGGGGTCATTTACCTTGTACCGGAAATATCACTTACTCATCAGGTAGTCGCTGTATTCCAGGCTGTATTTGGCAAGAAAGTAACCGTACTTCATTCCGGATTTACTCCTTCAGAGCGTCTTAGGACATGGCTCTCCATTTTGAACGGGGACTCACCGCTAGTGATTGGTGTACGCAGTGCTGTTTTTGCCCCTATAAAAAACTTGGGTCTGATAATAATTGATGAAGAACATGAAAATACCTATAAATCCAATTCCACACCGCGTTATCATGCCCGCCAGGTTGCCATGTTTCGAGTAAAAAAGGAAAATGCGCTGCTGCTTATGGGCAGCGCCACACCTTCCGTTGAGGCTTACTACGGGATGAAAACAGGGAAGCTTGCTTATTTCCATCTTCCCCAACGCTTAAGCGGCGGCAGCATGCCCCAGGTTGAGATTGTGGATATGAAAAACCAAAACGGACCTTTTTCTGAAAAACTCATTACGGAAATAAATGCTGCTTATAAATCGGGTAAACAGTGTATTCTCTTTTTAAACCGCCGCGGTTTCTCGTATTTTTTCCGCTGTTCAAGCTGTGGTTTTGAAATGAAATGTCTGCGCTGTTCCGTGTCATTAACCTTCCACAAACAAAAAAATAAGATGATCTGCCATTACTGTGGTTACAAGACCTCACCCCCTACCGTCTGTCCCAAGTGCAGCTCTTTGGATGTGGGTTATCTTGGTTTTGGCACCGAATTGATAGAAGAAGAAATGGCCACATTATTTCCCCACCTCACAGTAAAGCGAGTTGATACCGATACGGTGAAAAAAAAGCAAGAACTGGCCGCATTGTTACGTGATTTTAGGGATGGAAAGATAGATGTGCTTTTAGGCACTCAAATGGTTGCCAAAGGCTTGAACTTTCCCAAAGTGAGCCTGGTTGGTATCATCTGTGCCGACACAGCACTGCACCTGCCTGATTTTCGAGCTTCCGAACGTACTTTCAATTTAATCGTGCAGGTGTCCGGCCGAGCCGGCCGCTTCTCTCCTGATGGTAAAGTCATAATACAAACGTACCAAACCCAAAACATTGCTATCAAACTGGCTTCGGGTCATAAGATAGATGAATACTATACGGGGGAAATCCAAATCAGAAAGGAACTGGATTTTCCACCGTTCTCCCGCCTGGTAAGATTAGTCTTTCGCTGTAAAAATCTCCAAAAAACAGTTAAAGCAGCGGAAGATTTCTATAGACACTATTATGAAAAAATAAAACCGTTTGCAGACCTCTTAGGACCGGCTGAGTGCCCGCTTTCCCGTATCGCCAAAAATTTTCGCTATCACATTATTTTAAGAACCTTTAAATTCGCCAAGCTTCATCCGCTGCTTGCAGACATCTTTGCTCAGTATAAACCTCCGGCAGGTGTATATGTAGAAGTCGATATCGACCCTCTGTCTATGTTATAAAGACAACATTATATGTGCCATCACCTTGGCATCACCGACCATATTATCAATAACGCAATATTCGTTGGGCATATGTGCCGTACTATCCAGTCTGGCCCAGACTACCGTATCAATACCCTTTTTACGCAGATGAGCTCCCACTGTACCTCCTCCTATACCTACGGTTTTACCCTCTATATTATATACCCCGCGAAGTGCGGATTTTAAGCTAGCTACCAAAGGAATATTCTCCCGTGTGGGTGGGGACGATTCTTTTTGGATAATCTCCATCTCTGTTTTCACTTCATACTTTTTCTCAATCTCAGCACACAATTTCTTCACCTTGTTTAATACATCATCAATTTGTATTGAAGGCAATATGCGGCAATCCAGGTAAAACACATCTTCACCCGGAATGGTGTTTACATTCGGAACATTGCTTTCCTTCTTGGTCGGTGAGAAGGTGGAGACAGGCGGTGTGAAAAGTATATTTTTATCAGAAAAAAACTGATTCAATGCATGCAACTTGAGCACCAAATCGCTGCCAGCTATAAAAGCATTCTTACCCAGATGCGGTAAGGAGGCATGACACTGTACACCCAGAATACGGAACTTAAGCCAAAGAATACTCTTTTCTGCAATTTCGATCATAGTGCCGTCTTTTGAACCGGCATCCGGTACAAGTACACAGTCTTGTTCAGTAAAGAGTTTATCTTCTTTTTTCAACAAATATTTTATACCATACTTAGAGCCGGTTTCCTCATCTGCTACGAATAAAAGTTTGACTGCAGCCTGCGGAACAGTCCCGGTCGCTTTAAGAGCTAAAAATGCAAAGAGAGATGAAACCAGCCCCTGCTGATTATCTTCTGTACCGCGGCCGTAAAGTTTTCCGTCTTTAATCTGCATTTTATACGGATTGTTATGCCAGAGCTTTTTTTCGCCGGGGGGCACTACATCGAGGTGTGTCATAATCCATAATGTGTTTTTTTCCGTTTTCCCCGAAAGAGAGCAAATAAGATTAGGCCTTTTCCCCTGTGACACCCTTTTATCCGGGGCATTAAACTGTCGGATCCGGCTCACACCGTATTCCATAAGATAATTTTTTAGAAGCGCAGCTTTTTCCCATTCACCATCACCCCCGCTTTCAGGTGCGATTGCAGGAACAGCACATAATCTTCGCTGCAGCTCAATCATTTCATCTCGGTTTTTCTCAATAAACTTAAAAATTGCATCGAAATCAGTCATTCTTCTCCCCGTTCCTCTTTAATTGTTTTAGGCATATTATAATAGAAAAATCATAACCAGAGCAAGTGTTAAAATACAGCAATTCTTATTTTAGCAAATATTGTACAAAATGAGAATCGCTTGTTAAAATATAATCCGACGGTCGCTCTGTTGACCAAATAAGTAATATATGTTCTATAATGGGAAGTGCAAACCCATATAAGGGAGATTTGGACGATGAAAGCAGATAATAAACACAATATGGTACTCTCCATAACTACGGCGGCTATTCTCATTTTTATCTTGACCATGATTATTTCCTCCTGTTCAGCTTATAAAGGATATGCCGTCATTTTGTGGTCCAAAGATGATTGGCCGTTTAAGAATGGTGAGATTGCCAATATTTCCAGAATATATGATGTTGATAGAAAATATATCGCCATATACGAAAAGGATACCATTGAATTGCCGATGTGGCGTGTGCACTACTTTGATAGTTACGACGAGGCCAAGACTTTCGCTGAAGGCTATCAACAGTATATAAACACCTACGCTATCTGCCGGAGAAACAGTCTGCCTGTCCGATCAGAAGCGGATAGCGGCACAGAGAGGGTTGCAAAATTAAAATCCGGTGAAATTGTGAAAGTTATTGAAAAAGGCACTCAAGAAAAAATCGGCAACATGGATGATCATTGGTATTTAATACTCACCGATCGCGGTTATTTAGGATATACATACGGTTATTATCTGGATATCTCCGATGATCCTGAAGATTTTGAAAAGAAATCCCCTACGCTCTTAAATCCGGAATCACTTATCGAAGCGCTTTTAGACAATACATGGGTGCCGGTAGCGGTTGAAGACATGGTAAAAAGCGGCATGTATGACTTGGCTGTGTTAAAGAAAAATTACGGTCTCTCTCTCGATCAAGAAGAAAAAAAGATTGCCCTCAATTTACCCGGATTTAGCAAAGAGTATCAATATACGGATATAACCAAAACCTCATCCGGGAAATTAACCTTTGAAGGTACGGATTTAAAAGTTGAAATATCGTCTTCATCAAATAAAATCCTTGTCAATTATGTTATGAATGATAAGGATATAAAAAGCGAACTTGTTATGCTCGATAAAGATCTTAATCAGATTATCAGGGAAGAACAGCAGCACCGCAACAATTTATTTTCCAGTATAATAAGAAACGGTAACGTGTTGCGAAGTCAGGCAGCAGGGACAATACGCCTTGCCAACAATTGGAGTTTTGCCTGGGAGGACTGGGGCGCACTTTCACCTCATATTATCCCGGAAAATTCCAGCGGTCAGGGCAATGTTGATTTTAAATACTTTCTATCTTTCGGACTGCGCAATCGCTACGATGGCGCCATTACGTTTTATTTTAAAGGCAGCCCGGGATTTGAACGGACATTTCTTTTTACTCTTACCGGCAACAGTATTAAAATGATATACATTCCGGGCCAGGATATCGAAAACCTCATGATAATGAGAGCAAGCCAATCCGGCCAAGGTCTTGATTTTGATTTCTATAAGGAATAATAAAAATAAGAGGGACACTATGGGTGCATTTCATGCTTATGATATACGCGGTATTTTCGGTAAGGATATTGATGTAGGTTTAACATACAAAATAGCAAGAGCCGCCGCTCGGCTCTTATCCGCACAAACCTATATGGTTGGCTATGATGCCCGCATCCATTCTCCTGATATATATAATTCAGTTATAAAAGGATTGACCGATGAGGGAAAAGATGTAATCGGCATAGGGCTCTGTAGTACTCCCCAACTCCATTTCTTCCAAATGAAAATGGGCCGCGGCTGCGGCATCATGGTTACGGCTTCACACAATCCTCCCCGGTACCACGGCCTTAAACTATTTGATGACCAGGGCGGTTCAATCAGTTACAACAAGGGTCTGGATAAAATTGAACAGATGATTCATAATCTCCCGCCTCTGGCAGCTGCCAAGGGCGATTACCAAGAAAAATCTCTCGAAGAGGACTATATAAACTTTATCGTACAAAGCGCTCACGGCCAAAACCTCAGCCTACATACGGTTATTGATGCGGCCAATGGATCGGCCGGACATGTATTTAGACAGGTGGCGGAAAAATTGGGTTTAAACTATGATCTCATCAATGAAGAGCCGGACGGAAATTTCCCCAATCATTTTCCAAACCCGCTCTTGGCCTCAAGCCGTAAACAGATTGCCCAAAGAATAAAAGAAAAAAAAGCCGGTCTGGGAGTAGTCTTGGATGGTGACGGAGATCGAATTATATTTGTTGATGAAACCGGTAATGCTATTGAAAACTACTTTATTTCCGCATTAATAGCAGAAGAGCTGTTACATGATAATCCCGGAGCAGCAATTGTTTATGATCTCATTTCATCCAAAGCACTGCCCGAACATATTAAGGCTTGCGGGGGAAAACCGGTGCTGTCGCGGGTGGGATATACTTTCATTTACGATAATATGGTTGCGAACTCCGCTCTATTCGGCTGTGAAACCTCCGGCCATGTATACTTTAAAGTTGATGACCGCTACTATACTGAATCCGCAGCTTATGCATTTATAGTAGTGCTTAAACTGCTTGAGACAAAGCAAAAGCCTCTATCCGAGCTTGTTGCTCCTTTACGAATGCGCTTCTATCAAGCACCGGAACTCAATATAGAAGTAGGTGATAAGCAAGCGGTTCTTTCATTAATCGAGAAACATTATACAGATGCAGCTATTACCAAGCTTGACGGAATTAGTATAGCATACGCAGACTTCTGGTTTAATGTGCGTCCGAGTAATACCGAACCCGTTATCCGTGTGCGCCTGGAAGCGCTTTCCAAAGAGTGCGCTTTAGAAAAATATGAGGAACTGAAAAAGCTTATAGGATTTGCCTGAGGTATTGTTAAAATGAGTAATATTCTTTTCAATCCTCTCCTGAATATTATCTCTGTGCTCAAGCGTGGCATTATAGGATAATACCACAAACTCATCTCCTCCTATTCTGGAAAGTACATCATTTCTTCTGAATGCCACTTTTAAAATTTCGGCGAAAGCCTTAAGTACCACATCGCCCTCCGCATGCCCGAAGTTATCATTAATGGACTTCAACTCATCTAAATCCATAAAAACAATAAGGAACTGCATATGTGAACGCTGGGCCATTTTCCAGATTTGAGTGCTCACGGTCATAAAACCTCTTCGATTGTATAATCCTGTGAGTTCATCGAGCAAAGAAAGAGATTCAAGTTCGACATTCGTTTTTTTAAGCTCATCTTCAATCTGTTTTTGCCGCTCAAATAGCTGTGCGCCTTTAATGGCGCTGCTTATCTGCATACGGAGTCTTTCATAGACCATCTCTTCTTTGGACCCTGCTTCCATCAGCATAATTCCAAAATGCTCGGCAGCAAAAACCAAAGGCACGAGAATCCAATCCTTCTTACAATCCTCATAAGCAAGGACATAGGGAACAACCATGCTTGCGGGAAAAGTACTTCCCATATGCCGAGTACTAATCTCATCTTTCATGGCGAGCAGTATTTTAACGGCACCGGAAATATCCCAAAAATATTCACTTCGTGGAGTTATTGGCTCCTCAAACAAAAAGATATAACAACTTCTTATACCTAATGTAGGAAGCTGTTGCATGATTATATTCAAAAAAGAGATCATTAAAGGTACTGATCTCCCTGGGATTTTCAAGCATCTTACCTATATTCTGGTGCACACAAAATAATATCTCCTGCCATAAATGTATTTTATTATACTTCCAATCTGATTCATAAATTATCTCAGAAAAAGCCTTTATGATTTCTTTCTTGCTTAATTGAGATCTTACAAATCGACTTAATACTTTAAAGAACCGTTTTAATAGCGGAGAAATCCTACTGTCTTGTTTTTCTTCTCTATTAAATGAATCTTCTATCACTTGCTGGACAATATGTAATTGCTCTTGTATGGTTGCCGCATCGGTTACTTCTTTTTTCTGTGCATCTTTTATTTCATTTCGTATAGACCTGGTCTGCGTGGGGCATCCGCATGAGGACCGCTTTATAAGGCGAGTGGGGAGGATAATATCTTCTCCATTGCTTTTACCTTGGATCATGGAGGTGAGCATTTTAAGCGCTTCATGCACCTGTTTCTGCAGAGGTTGTCTTACCGAAGAAATCGAGGGCAGATGGCATTCGGCTTCTTCCCAATCATCAAATCCAATAATCGCTATATCATCCGGTACTTTTAATCCCAGCTCCTGAATAACTTCAGCAGCACCCAAAGCCATATCATCATTTGCTGCAATAATGACATCCGTTTGTAATTATGATCCAGAATACAGTGTTCAACTGCTTCTCGCATGCCCTGTTTGCAATCCACAAGCACAGCGGGAACCTTACCGCATTTCACCGAGAGACTTACCGGCGGTAATCCGGAGAAATGATTGACAAACATTTCGCAATCTTGGCTGCTTACAAAAACACCTACACTTGCGATAGTAATAAGACCATCAACTGTTTCATTATTAATAAAACTATACACAAAATTTTGTTCAATATCATTGCCATAGGGTGCCTTCAAAGCTTTTCCTACAAAAGCCAGCAGGCTGACATGCATTTCCCTGGCTGACCTTTGCACTGCCTTATATAAAAGTAACTCCTGTTTGGGCCCAACCCTCAATACCTCTGATGAAAGTCTTATGCCCACATCTGCTCAAGATAAAATAATTATTATTTACTATGATGGAGTACCGATATTATAAAACGCGCAAACTGTAACTCCGGTTGCATAAGTAAAAAGCTGTGTTCAAACAGCCACTTTACATGTTGAGGCAGCTTGTCCTGTTTTTAAAAATTTACTACAGCCTAATCTTCCCTTATCAGTATAAACTCCACTCTTCTATTCTTCCACACATTCTCCTGGTCACTGAAAGGCACAATCGGTTCGGCTCCGCCCTTACCGGCTGTGGAAATACGCTTGGCTTCGATACCGTTCTTTACCAGGGCCTTCTTTATAGCTTCCGCCCGTTTTTTAGAAAGTGGTAATAGAATATTTTCCTGTTCATCTTTGGCTTTGGCCGGATTCTGCCAGAACACATGTACTGCGTGTCCTTCGATTAAAATATTGTACTGCCTGTATCTGTTAAAGATCTTGGCCAACCTTTTTATAGTCCACATATTCTTCTCATAGGCTTCGGGCGCGACATTCTCATAATCTGCTGTATTTGGTGCAAAGGTAATACTGGGTATTCTAATCTTTAAGCGGTCTCCGTCTCTTAATACCAATACATCGATCGGGATTACTTTATTTATCAACGCTTTGTTACCCAGATTATCCACAACCGTCAATTCCAAGGGATAGTCTTCCGCCGCCTGTACCAATTCGCCTTCATCCGAAAGTCCGTCCCAGATTATTTCCGGAGAAGGTGTGCCAATACCGGAAAAAGCTGTAAAGTGCTTACCTTTGGGATCTTTGATCTTTAACTGCCATTGGGCAATCGGGCTTATATCATCAATTTTAGATTTTATAAAGAGTTCATCCTCCACACCGTCATTATCCGGTGAAAACGGTGTGGGATTGAGATTAAGCTCAATCTGCGGCGGAGATGTATCCAGTCGGAAGATTCTGCTCTTTTCAACCGGTTTATTGCCATTTTCATATTCAACCATAAGCACAGCATAATATATACCATCCGGCGCCACGTTACTTTCGCCTGCACCATCCCAGGTCATTGTCTCATTAATCGAAGATTCACCTGTAAATACCTGCTGCCTGCCTTGTTTCTCATGCACCAGATCGAAAGACCAGTTTTTTATTCCCGCTTTTTCACCTACAAATAATTTAAAACCAATGGTATCCAAATATCCGTCCGCATTCGGGGAAAAACCATCCGCATCGGTTGTTATGAACACTGGAGTGGGCTGGGTATTTATAATGATGTTTACCAGATAAAATGCTGAGGAGTTGCCCGCTCTATCCACACTATTAAGTTCTATAGTATATACTCCGTCCCGGGCGGGTTTGCCTTTGTCGTCTTTACCGTCCCACTCAAAATCGGCAGGCGCGGATTCTTTCCACTCTTTCCGTAAAACCACTTTGCCTTCGGAATCTTTTATAACAACCTTCCACAGATCTTCTTTAGAACCTGCCAGATTCACTTTAAGCACATCTTTATTCCCGTCTTCATTAGGTGAAAAAATCAGGTAAGGAGAATCCAATGTAGCTTGCGGTTTGGTATTGTCGACTACGATCTTTCTTTTCGGGGTTGCAGCTCTGTTATTGTTATCATCCCAAGCTTCAACATAGTAAGTGTATGTTCCGTCAGGCACCAGAGCACCTTTCTCCGCCCTGCCGTCCCAGCGTAAAGATGGGGGAATGGTTATACCACTTTTTACATAGAGCAGCCTGTCTACAATAGTCTGCAGATCTATGTTTTCCGGACGCTCATCCTTATTTACAATCTCTTTGACCACTTTGCCTCTGCTGTCCTCTATAACCAGCCGGTAGCCTTTTATCTGCCGCTGATCGGTTATTCCTATGGGCAGCAGCATATTGTCCTTAACCCCATCCAGATTAGGAGACATATAAAGCACTTCAGGAGACTTTATCTTTATATCAGGAGGGTCTTTATCAAGTACACCGAGAGCAAGATTTACACCCGCACCTAAGGCTTGCACTCCGTTTTGCATGGGAGCATAGGCGAAGTTGGCTTTTATATCGCTTTTATTCCAGCCTCGTTCCGTAATATCCAGAAACTCTATCTCTTCCTGAATATTTATTTTAAAATTCAGTGATAATCCTCCGGCTATAAGCAAGCGTTCCTCGGGATTTGCAAAATCCGCCCATTCCACAGTAATGGCGGCTCTTAAAATAAACAGATCCGCTATTTCCAGCTCATTACCGAAGGAGATACGCGCTCCCGTAAAACCGGGAAAACTCACATCCGTAGCAAAAGTCCAGACAAGTGAATCGTCTTTGATTGGTTTAAAACTTAGGGCCACAGCCGGAGTAAATGCTCTAGGAAAAAACCGGGTGTCGGAGGTAGGCTCATATCCCTTACCCAGACCACGGAAGGCAAAACCCCAGGTAACATCCTTCAAAAAATAGAAATCACCGAGCATATGAGTTACGCCCAGATCCGCCCCCAGGCCCCAATCCGAATTATCATCTTGTGTTCCAAAAATACCTGTCACCCCGATTCCCACGAGAAAATTTGGATAAAGGTCCTTGGAAAATGATGCATTAATACCGCCGACCGTACCTATGTTAATATCGGCAAAAGGCGTTGTTATGAAATGTCCGCTGAAACTAAACACACCGAAACTGGAAGGAATACTTAAACCCAAATTAGCAGCGTGACCCCAGCCGTCATCATCTCCCAAACCAAGCAGAGCAGTATAATTCAAATCAAGAGTTACCCGCTGGATTAAAGCAGAGGATGAAGGGTTGTAAATATCACTTATAGGCACCTCAGATGAAACCGTCTGCGGGCCGAAGGAAAGGTAATAAGGTGAATAAAGTTCTTCCATATGCTGGGCAAAAAGTAAAAAACTTGAGAATATAAAAAAAACTACAATAATATATCTTTTATTTATAAACATACTCAGGCTCCTCAAAGAGTAAATATACACCCCTTTATATAATAGAACAATTTTAAGAGAAAATATTTACAGAATTAATTAATAATCCTCAAGGTGGGTAAATTCCGCCTGTTCGAGCCACAGCTGCGGTCTTTCATAATACTCTATAAGCGAGCTTATCAGAGAATAATGTGCTTGTTCCTGCTTCTTTAAGAGTGTGAGTACTTCTTTAGCTTGTATATCATCTATATCTTTGGCTTTTTTTTCATAATATTTAATACTGTCATCTTCAATATGCAACGCCTTCTCAAAAACTTCAGTAATCGTATTGCCCTTTTTTATAAAGCCCTGTTTTTTATCTGTCATGTCACGGAAAATATTTTTGATGTCAGAAATAAAAATACTTGCCGGCCGTTCCGCAAGATCCTGCCGCAGTTCTTTTATCATGCGGTAATGTTTCTGCTCTTCTTTAGCCAACAGAAGCAGAATAGCGGCCAGATAAGCATCCCCGACTCTATCTGCGCTTTCTCGGTAAAATCTTTCACCGTCCAGCTCAAACTGAAGTGCGTATTTTAGAATTTCCATATGGCACCCTCCTTTTTTTCTATTTGAAAACTCTGTGAACTTTCAGAGTGTGTGAAAAGTCAAAAAGTAGACAGGATTAACAGGATTTTTATCCTGTAAATCCTGTCAAAAAAAGTTTTCACACAGTCTGTTTGTGCACTCTGTGAGAAATCCTATAATATTTAAAAAGCTTTTTGCTCTTAACCTTTTATCTGCTTTATCAACTCCGGAACAACTTCGAACAAATCGCCCACGATACCGAAATGAGCCACATCAAAAATCGGAGCACTTGGATCGCTGTTTATGGCAATTATAATATCGGATCCCTTCATACCAGCCAGGTGCTGAATAGCACCAGAAATACCGCAGGCAATATATATTTTCGGATTCACTGTTTTGCCCGTCTGTCCAACCTGGTGTGAATAAGGTATCCAGCCTGCGTCCACCGCAGCACGTGAAGCACCGACGGCTCCGCCAACAGCCTTGGCCAGCTCTTCGATAAGGGCAAAGTTTTTGGGATCCTTGATTCCTCTTCCGCCGGAAATAATAAAATCAGCGTCTGACAGGTTTACGGTCTCCGACTCTTCTTCTACAAACTCCAATACCTCTATTGCAGGATCCGGTATGGGAATATGATTCAGCTCAATTATTTTCCCTTGGGCAGCATCGGTTTTGGCTGCTTCTTTCATAACCTTATGGCGTACGGTTGCCATCTGAGGTCTGTGATGCTGACAGAGAATCGTGGCCATAATATTTCCGCCGAAAGCCGGACGTGTCTGCTTTAAAAGTTTTGTATCGTGATCAATCGCCAGCTCGGTACAATCAGCCGTAAGACCGGTACCGATTTTAGCTGCCACTTTAGGAAGCAGTGACCTTCCGAAAATCGTCCCGCCGCCTAAAAATATTTCAGGCTTTTTTTCAAGCAAAATCTGAGCAACAAGCTCTGTCTGAATATCTTCGGCAAAATCCCCGATTTTTGTGTTGT
>CAZEPL010000012.1:52538-58535 GCA_964514135.1 uncultured Spirochaetaceae bacterium
TGAGCAACAAGCTCTGTCTGAATATCTTCGGCAAAATCCCCGATTTTTGTGTTGTCGATCATCCAGACTTCATCCGTACCATAGGAAAGAATTTCTTCAGCCAACGGTTTTACATTGCTGCCTAAAAGAATTGCGGAGATCGGTACTTGTAATACGTTTTTCAGTTTTAATGCCGCTCCGATTATTTCCGCTACTACCGAAGATAATTTTCCGTGTCTATGCTCGGCATATACACAGATACCTTTGTACCTGCTCACATCGTGTTTTTCAAAGGTATGCCGGGTAATGACAATTGCCTGATACTTTTTACAGGCATCCACACAAGCACCGCAGTAGGTGCATCTCTCATTGATAACGGCTTTTTTATCTACCAGTTCAACAGCTGCAAAAGGACATGCTTTCACACACAGTCCGCAGCCTATGCATTTGTCTAAAATTACTTCAATCGAACTCATAACTACTCATCTCCCTTTTCGCTTCCCGCGAGAATCCCTGAAGCCCGCAGTTCCTGCAGCACGTTTCTCACTGAGCCTTTAATATCACCGTCAAATATTTTTCCGCCCTCAGGTTTAGGGGGAGTAAAGATTTTAACAACCTGCGTGGGCGATCCTGAAAGACCCAATCTTTTCTCGTTTACTTCCACATCTTTGGCCGACCAGGTGTGAATTTCCTTTTTTTTGGCCAGCATCTTACCTTTTAAGGAAGGAAGCCGCGGTTCATTTATCTCCTTCACCACGGTGATAACAACAGGTAATTTGGCTTTAAGCCGCACATATCCTTCTTCGAGCATCCTCTCCAGGTAGATATTACCTTGTTCATCGATCTGCTCAATTTTTCGGATATCGGTTACGTGAGGAATTTCCAGATTTTCCGCGACCTCGGGGCCTACCTGTCCGGTATCTCCGTCTATTGCCTGCCTTCCCATAAGAATGATATCAACATTACCGATCTTTTTTATACCGGCAGCCAGGGTATAGGCTGTTGCCAGGGTATCGGCTCCGGCAAAAGTCCGATCCGTCAGCAGGTACGCTTCATCCATTCCCAAACTCACTGCTTCGCGTAAAGAAGCATCAACCTGGGGTGGACCCATGGAGAGCACATTCACCATTCCGCCGTATTTTTCTTTAAGCCTTACACCTTCTTCTATGGCATAAGCATCAAAGGGATTAATAATCGATGCTACTCCCTCACGGATCAGAGTATTGTTTTCCGGATTTATCTTGACATCGGTGGTGTCGGGAACCTGTTTAATACATACAACTATATTCACTCTTAACTCCTTCTATTTCTTCTTTCTAAGAGTTTCTTTTATCAGGTTCATTCCGATCACTTCGCGCTGAATCTGGTTTGTTCCTTCATAAATCTGAGTAATTTTAGCATCACGCATCATCTTTTCCACGGGATACTCACGCATATAACCGTAACCGCCGAGGATCTGCACCGCATCGGTGGTAACCTTCATGGCTACATCCGAAGCAAAAACCTTGGTCATGGATGAGACCTTGGCGATATTCTTTTCTCCGGCATCAATACTCCGGGCCACCTGAAGAGTAAGAGCACGAGCCGCTTCGATTTGAGTAGCCATATCAGCCAGCATAAACCGAATAGCTTGAAAGGAAGAGATCGGTTTACCGAACTGATGCCGCTCTGTGGAATATCTGGCAGCTTCATCCAGTGCACCCTGGGCAATACCGATTGCCTGAGAAGCAACACCCGGACGTGACTGATCAAAAGTCTTCATAGCAACCATAAATCCCATCCCCTCTTTAGCTAAAATATTGGTTTTGGGTACTTTGCAATTCTGGAAAATAAGCTCGCGTGTTGCATTGCCTCTGATTCCCATTTTTTCTTCTTTTTTACCGAACTCAAAACCCGGGGTCCCTTTTTCCACCAGAATTGCCGAAGAACCGCGCGGACCTCTTGTAGGATCGGTGAGAGTAATAACAGTATAAATCGAAGCATCACCGCCGTTTGAGATCCACTGCTTTGTTCCGTTAATAATATAGGAATCACCTTCCGGTGTAGCTGTAGTTTTTATTGCCCCGGCATCACTGCCTGCATCGGGTTCTGTAAGTGCGAACGCCGCGATAATCTCTCCCGAAGCTAATCTGGGCAGATACTTTTTCTTCTGCTCCTCAGTGCCGAAAAGTATAATCGGAATAATACCCAGTCCTGAAGCTGCATAAGCCAGAGCAATACCGCCGCAGGCCCTGGAAAGCTCTTCAACCACCAAACACATTTCAAATACTCCGCCTCCCAGGCCTTCATATTCTTCAGGTATACACACACGATAAAGGTCGGCCTGTCCCAGCACCTTTACGATTTCTGCGGGGAACTCTTCCTTCTCATCGCATTCATGAGCGATCGGTCTTATTTTTTCATCTGCAACTTTGGCAGCCAGCTCCTTTATCATCTGTTGTTCTTCTGTTAAAAAATAATTCACTTATATGCCTCCATATTAATAAAAAATTTAGGATTTTATTATATTATCACGATGTAAGCTGCTTTAATAATAATGTTTGAGGCTATATAATAGAAAGAGAGTGCTTTCATTGTCAAGTGTTTTTTTACATTACCGATTGCCAAAAGTGTAATCTTTACTATAATACATGCATGCGGATTGAAGAATTCGACGGTTATATAAAAGATCTCCTGGCAATCGAACAGTTATCAGGCATAGACAGCGCGCTTAACGGGCTTCAGGTGGAAAGGATTGATCCTGAACTGAATAAGATAGCTTTTGCGGTTGATGCTTCAGGGGAAAGCTTTCAAAGAGCAGTTGCCTGGGGTGCTGATCTGCTTTTTACCCATCACGGTATCTTTTTTGGTAAAACACGTCCTGTAACAGGTGTACTTTATGCACGACTTAAGTATCTTCTTGAAAACCAGCTTGCCCTCTACGCAGTTCATCTGCCATTGGATATGCACCCCGAACTGGGCAATAACGCCGGGATAGCGGGACTGCTTAAGCTTAAAAACAGAAAAGCCTTCGGCATATACCATGGCGTGAAAATAGGAATAAAGGGGACACTACCCAAAGAAGCATCACTATCACGGATAAGCGATGTGTTGTGTAAAAACAGTCTTATTCCTCCGCACTGTTTGGCCTTTGGCAAAGAGAAGACTAAAAGCATCGGAATCGTATCCGGCGGTGCAGCCGGCAATGTGCGGGAGGCTATTGAAGAAAAGCTCGACCTTTACATTACCGGAGAAGCCGCCCATACAGTCTACCATGAGTGTGCGGAAGCCGGTATAAATGTTATTTTTACCGGGCATTACCTTAGTGAAGTATGGGGAGTACAGGCGCTTCAGCGAAAAATTGCAGCAGATACCAAATTAAAAACGTGTTTCATTGATATTCCGACAGGATATTAAGAGGAGAATAATTATGATGTTGAACAAACAAAAGCTTATCCCACTTATTCTGGTACCGATTATTGTTATCGCTGATCAAGCTGCCAAGATGATTATAACGCTTACTATGCAGTACAATCAGATCGTAGAAGTATTGGGAGACTTCCTGCGCCTGTGGTATAGAACAAACAAGCACAGCGCCTTCGGTATTGGGAGCGACTGGCCTGCCGAACTGCAGTTTATTGCCTTTTTAATTTTACCGCTCTTAGTCCTTGGCGGTGCACTCTATGTATATTTCAATTATAAAGATTTGAACCAAAAGTACAGATGGCTTTTGGCAGCCATTCTCGGTGCGGGTACAGGTAATATGATCGACAGATTAGTAAGACCGGATGGCGTAGTAGATTTTATTGATGTTAACACTTACGGCATCTTGGGATTGCCGGCACGCTGGCCCACATTTAATATTGCCGATGCCACCTTAACTGTGAGCATTATTCTCTTTGTAATATTTTTTATTATTGCGGAAATCAGGTCACGACGTGAAAAAGCAACCACATAAAAAACAGCTGATTATCATAGCCGTTCTCTGCAATATCATGGTTCTCTCAGTTCTGATTGGAATTGCCTTTGTTATCATTCATGTATTTTTGCAGGGAAAAGTTAACAAAACACTTATTTCTTTTTTCGGGTTAGCTTTCTTTATAGGTACTATATTCACTACCAGTATTGTGTATCGATTGTACATGCGCCGCTTTTTTAATACGGAGCATATGGATGATGTCTTAAAGCCAGATAGACGGAAGAATAAAGATCAATAACCATCCGACATGGCGATATTCTGATCTTTTTTATATAAATCAAGGTATACAAAACCCCTGTTTTTAAGTCTTTGTTTAATTGCGTCGGGAAAGGGCATCGCCCTCCAAAAAAGTCCTCGAATACCTCTCTCCAGTTTTTGAATCCCCTCACTCTCTTTGGTAACCCAGAGAATATAATCCCTGATAAAATAATCTTTTACATCACCTCTCATTTTTTGCTCTGTAAACCACATGTAATACCTGCCCGTAATACCCTCTTCCATCCAGCGGTGCTGGGCTCTCTCCTTTGCCACCTGCCACCGGAGATCACCTAAAGCAGATACTAAAGCGACAGTAAGATTTTTGGAAAAAATGGGAAGAGCCAATCTCCCGCGGCTGGTTGCTCTGTTAAATTTCTCGAACGGCTGCCAGCAAATCCCAAACTCCCCATAGTTAGGTAACAATAGAACATTGGGTACTATACGGTTATCCTGTTCACGGTATCTCCGGATAAAAAGGCCGGGATCGATTGCTTCTACGTGAGCCATGCCGTTAATCACATTTTCTCTAATACCCCACTGCTTAACCAAAGCCATGAAGTAGTTCTTCATGAGCACGGGAAAGTGATTCCCCTTGCGGCCCACGCAGAGTTTGGACATCTGCCGCAGTGTATTGAACTCCATAGCAAGAGTTTGCTGATCAACGATCATACTATCGGTATCAATGGTATCAGCAGTTTTACTTAACAATTCAACTTCTTTGCCTAAACCATCAAGATTAGCATAGGACCTTCCCATATCACGATCGATATAAGAGAGCTTCTTCATGAGTTCGCTAATTTCCACAAATAATTTTTTTTGATCCGGTGTATAGCATACTTTCAAGCCGCCCAGATCCTCTCTGATATCATGCCTGCTGAGTTCTTTCATTTTATAGAGCAGTTCATTTTCGATCTGTTCCAGCTGATCAATTTTATTCTTAAGAGCGCTTAATTCCGCATCCCGCTGGCCCTTGCGTTTATCCAGCTTGTCCAGGGTCTTCTGAGCGGAATCCAGCTTAACCTTCTGTACTTCATCGGTAGCCGACGTTTTTTCCTGCCCCCGGGCTATCCGCATCAGCCACTCATCCGTATAATATACCGGCTCGCCATAGCTGTTTTGCAAAATAACCCGGCTTAAATTGTCTCTCTGATCTTGATCAATAAAAGTCGGTGAGATCAGACCATAGCGCAGCAGCAGTTTTTTTTCTAAAGGCGGATTAGTATGAATCTTCTGCGAAACTTGAGCAAGCAGATCCCAAAAAGCAGGCATTACCTTTCCCCGATACATAGATCTGTCTTCGGGGGAGGAAGCCTTTAAAAAACGGGAAAAAAGATCATGGAAACGGGCAGCCGCCTCTCCTTCTTCATTAAGAATTTTACTGTAAAAGTCTTTGTCATAAAAAATCTTTTGCGGTGAACCCAGAGTTTTACTGATTTTTGTAAAACTCTTTTTCATTTCCACTGGTTCGGCTTGAGGTTTTCCTGCAAACAATGTCTCGTATGAAGGAGGTGGTGCTCCCTTCTGCGCAGGAGCAGGTTTTTGAGCCGGAGCTGGTTTTGCTGTTTGATTTATTCCCAGTAAACTGGCAATTTCCGGATCAAGATTGTTATTTGTATTTTCAGCCATATCAATTTTCGTGTTAAAAAATAGTATATGGAGGTGAAGGGAATCGAACCCACGACCTCGTGAATGCCATTCACGCGCTCTAGCCAACTGAGCTACACCCCCGTACTTAAGTTAATAATAGTGATAACACACGGCAATTGTCAAGACCCGGTAAAATAAACCCTTGTTTGTTTTTA
>CAZEPL010000013.1:0-54983 GCA_964514135.1 uncultured Spirochaetaceae bacterium
ATAACGAATAAGTATTTTACTAACTTAATATATTTTGAGTTTTGCAATTTCCTCCGGTAATTTTAATTATCTCATCCAGGAATCTCGAAAATGATCAACAGATCTCTGTAATTCTCTGAAAAGGCTACAGAGCTTTTTTACCTGGGATTTATCGAGTACTTTATCGTTTTCTAAAAGCCAAGCTACATACTCCTCCATCTTTCGCGACTTAGCCGAAAGCTTTTGAAAACCGAAACTTGTCCCCGTCCCGCTTAGTTTATGCAATTCCGAGTACAGCTGTCTGGCAATTCCCTCGTCCCAAAATTTAGCTACGAGTGCGTTGAGATTAATCTCCATTCCCTTTATCCGTAAAGGCAGCCTCTGTGCAAATTCAGTCATCAAAATCCGCAGTTTTTTTGAAATAGCCTGACTGCTATCTTTCATCAAATAATCTATTCCATATCTGCTTAATTGAATCCGCAAGGGTCAACGGATCAAAAGGTTTATAAATAACCTCGAGGGCACCCATGGCATAGTATTGTTTTACTTCATCGGGCTGAACTTTGGCCGTAAGAAAAATAATCGGAGTGTGTTTGGTATCCTTAAGTTCCCGGAGCGCTTTGAAAGTACTGATTCCATCCATATCCGGCATCATCACATCCAGTATGATAAGATCGGGTTTGAACCGGGGTACCAATTCCACAGCTTCTCTTCCATAACTACAAATACGCACACTAAACCCACCGACCTCAACCAGGGACAGACGTGCGATTTCCTGAATATCAGGATCGTCTTCAACATAGAGTATTCTGTGCAGCAAGCGTCCTGCCATGGGGTTATTACTCCTATAATAATTCTGCTGCTAACTCGGCCAAATCGCTTCTCTCGGATTTTAGCAGAGTTATATGACCAAATAATTCTTGTCCTTTAAAGGCATCTACCAGATATGTCAGTCCGTTTGAATTAGTATCTAAATAGGGACTGTCAATCTGATAAGGATCGCCCGTGAGTATCATTTTAGAATTTTCTCCTGTCCGCGATACGATAGTCTTTATCTCATGAGGTGTTAAATTCTGAGCTTCATCGATAATAATAAACTGAGAAGGCAAAGAACGCCCTCTTATATGCGAAAGAGCCTCCAGTTCAATCAAATTGTTGTTTAACAGCTGATCCATACTCTTAATTGACTGGTTTTTATATACATTGAGAATATATTCCAGATTATCGAAAAGCGGTTGCATCCAATGCGAGAGTTTTTCCGATTTCGCACCGGGCAAATAACCGATATCCTTACCCAAAGGTATTACCGGTCTGCTTACCAACACCCGGGTGTATTTCTTCTCCTCAATAACTTTTCTTAATCCGGCAGCAATTGCCAGCAGCGTTTTACCGGTTCCTGCTTTGCCCATGATTGTGGCTAATGTTATTGAATCATCAAGAAGAATCTCCAAAGCCATATGCTGTCTTTCATTTAAGGGTTTAATTCCACAGACTGAGTTCGGCTTGTTATTAATATAGCGCAATACCCTCTTTGCACTATCATATTGGCCTATCTCTGTATTCGCCACGTCCTTTTGATTAAGAATAACGAATTCATTAGGAACAAATTCGTCATGCCATTCAAGATGCCCCTTTTCTTTGAGGAGTTTCATGTTCTCGGCTGATATGTCAGCCTCTCTTACTCCGGTATACAGGGAATTAATATCTACTTTTTGTTTCTCATAATCCACTGCTTTTAAGCCCAAAGCTGTTGCCTTAATACGAGCGTTTATATCTTTGGAAACAAAAAATACCCTCTTGCCTTCCTTTTGCAATTTATATGCAGTGAGAAGTATTTTGTTGTCATTTTTTTCAGGACTAAGATCAACAGGGACATCTTTTGCATAATACAGTTCAACACGGAGGATGGAGCCGTTATCCATTTTTACACCTTTATTAATATCACCGTGCTTTGTTATTCCATCCAGATAGCGAATAGCTTCCCGTGCATTGCGCCCTCGTTCATCACTGTAAGACTTTAATCTATCCAGCTCTTCTAAAACCGTAAGAGGAATAACAACTTCATTATCCCTAAAAGAGCTTATAGCGTCATGCTTATGAATAAAGATATTTGTATCGATTATAAAAGTCTTAATATCCTTCAATTCTATTCTCCTTAAGTCATACTTTGGTGAATCATAGCAAGCAGAAACTTTTCCAAATCCTTGTAATCTTTAAACGTAAAATCGGCAATACTTTGTTTATGCGGTTTATGACTTAAATGAGCTGTCTTTATGCCTAATTTGGATGCGCCGACAATATCATACTTATAGTTATTCCCAACGTAGAGAGTCGAATGAGGAAGAGTATTTAATTTATCCAATAACTTGTGAAAAGGCATGGGATGTGGCTTTAAATAACCTGTCTCCTCAGATGAAAAAGCGCAATCCCAAATTCCATCCAATTTCAGGTAGCGCAGTTTTTCCTCAACCGGTAAATCCGATAAAACGGCGATTTTGATTTTCATCGCTTTTAATCTTTGAAGTAAATTCTTTACCCCCCTATAAGGTTTAATATATCTAAACACACGAGGCCATTTCGAATATATTACATTCTCAATAAGCTGTTTTGCCTTGTTTTCCGTTATTCTCATGCGTTTGGCGAGGAGAACAGCTTGGAGCTTATAGAAATTATCTACTTTGTTATATTCCCTTATCTGCTTTCTCACAACACGAAAATGATTGATGAAGAATGGATAACGGACAGCAAGAATAAATGAGGTGATGAACATTTTATATTCAGGGTAGAGAGTTCCGTCTATATCAAAAGCGACTGCTTTGATCTTCATTTGTGTTACAAACCTGACATCTGCTCACAGTTAATGCTAAAAACATTGCTCAATGAGTATTGTTATTACGTGTATTCTTGTGAGCGCTTAAAAAGATAGTATACTTTTATATTTTATTCAACTGCGAAAAGAGAAAATTCTCCAAAAGCCTTAATACGCACAAAGTGAATGAAATCAGACGAATATGTGACAATAAATGATTCGATACTTTGTTCTGAATGTTGATCTAAAACAACTATCTGAAAATTTCCCTGATTATCGAAATAGGGGAAAAAAAGAGCTACATGAAAATGCTGCCGTAATAGGGGATTTTTTGTATACAGATTATTGACTGATGCGAGGTAAAAATTTCCCGGCTCCACAGTTGCCAGGATATAGAGAAGCAGTTTTAAATCCTTAACGGGATATCCGCTGTCTTCTCTATAGGTAAAATATTTTATATACCTTACATCAGCATCTTCATATGCTACCAGCTCTTTAGAACGTGCTTGTTCTAGCGACAAGGCCAGGTTGCGGGTCCAATCCAAGCCAAAATACAGATCTCGATATTTATCATACTCTTTATTCCATCTGTTACCCCTAAAATTTATATGTTTCAGTTTTAACTCCGCTATATCGATAAATCTTCCCATTAGCGGTCGATAGAATCCATCCACAACCCATTTTGCAAATCCGGAGCAGTTAAATCCCTTGTGCACTCCTTGAGCTTCACCTGTCTCAATGAAAACAAACTCGCCGCTGTTGCTTTGAGCTCCATCGTCGACTTCTTTAATTGCTGAATGCAATTCTCTTAGCTCACGCACTGTCTTTTGTATATCAGAATACACTCCGGCATTTCCTCGATTAAGTACCAGCTGCCAGTCAATTATATTTTCCGTGAGCCGGGCAATCTTAGAAAAGGGTTCAAAAACAAGGGTTAAAAAATCAATAGGTAATATAATCTTTCGATACAACAAATTATTAAACAGATAGAGATCTAAAATGCACCGCCGCTCATCGGGAATAATTTTAAGATAGCAATACGGTTCCGAACGAATGACAATCTTCATCCACTGGAAAAAACCATTTTTACGGCTGCGCTTTATAGTAAAAGACCCACGAGAATCTCTGGGAAATCCTTGTTTGGTTTCATTAACAAATGAATAGAACACATCATGATTTATCACAAGCTTTTCATATTTGACTCTATACTGCTTTCCCCAAAGCGGGAAGAATTGAATTCTGTTCTGTGTGTTCAATAACGGCTCTAAAAGTTCATCCTTCAACTGCTGTCTAATCTCATAATTCTCCGGAAAAAGCAAGACGTTTGAGTTTTGAGGTTCAATAGTGTTGCTAAAAAGAAAAAGGGATTCTAAACAGAATAATAAATAAAAAATTAGTTTCTTCGTAAGCATATACTTATCCCCCCTTTCTATATTATTCGGATGTGTATGGGAAAATATCTAATTGTTTTTATCATTTATTTTTTAAAATAAGCTTAAGAAGCTGATCTCGAATCTCATGTATTTTTACTTTAGCATCCTGATCATGCGCTGTTAATTCATCCCACATTCTTTTGTTCGCACCTTCGATGGTATAACGTTTGGTATATAAAAGATATTTCAAACGATAGAGCAGATTTACTTCCCGGCCCCCGTACATTCTCCTGCCGCTCACATTCTTAACCGGTGAAAAGAAGGTAAATTCTTTTTCCCAGTAACGAATGACATGCGGTTTCAAATCAAGTAGTTTACTTACCTGGCCGATTGTATATTTTTTCATATTTGATTGCGGACTGCTTTTTTAAGTTCAATCATAATCGGAACATTAGAAAATCCCAGATCTTTTCGTATTTTATTTTTTAAATACTGGGTATAGACCTTAGGATAGCCCTCCAGCATATTGAGAAAAAACACGAATCTAACAGGATTTACACTAACCTGAGTAGCATAACGAATTTTCATTCTCCCCTTTTTGCCGGGTATCGGATAGGCTTTAGTCCATTCACTAATAAATTTATTAAGAAGAGATGTTTCCACTCGCCGGTTTAATGAATCCCATACCATAACAACTGTCTGTAACAGGCTCTCCACTCCGAATCCTTCCTGTGCTGACAATGGCAGAATAGGTATAAAATCCATAACAGGGAATAAAAAACGAATCCTGTCTGTAAATGCCTGCAGCTGATTGGACACTTTTTTAACCAGGTCCCATTTGTTAAGTGCGAGTATAAGCCCTTTGCCCTTTTTTAGCACCAGCATACAGATTTTTTTATCTTGTTCGGTCAATCCCTGCTCCGCATCCACCAGCAGACATACCACATCGCTTTCTTCAATTGAGCCAATAGCTCTGTTAACAGAATAATACTCGACAGCTGCTTTGATTTTTTTCTTTCTGCGTATGCCTGCGGTATCCAACACTTTAAAAGTCTTTCTTTTATAAACAAATCTGCCTTCAATCACATCCCGTGTTGTTCCGGGAATTTCAGAGACAATTGCCTTTTCTTCTCCTAAAAGCCTGTTTAACAGAGTGGATTTTCCTGTATTAGGTTTGCCTAAAATGGAAAGTTTTATCTCCTGCTCATGAACTTCACTTGGAGTAACCCTTTCCGTATCGATTAAACCTATAATCTGTTTCTTTAAAGCTTCAATATTCCTGCCGTGTTCAGCTGAAATACCTACCACATTTTTAAAACCCCATTTGTACTTATCATAGACATATGCATCGTGAACCGGATCGTCTACTTTGTTAACAACCAGTATTATTTTTTCGGTATAGGGTCTTAAAAGCTCAACAAACGAGAGGTCTTCACCTGTAGTCTCACGTGCATCACATAACAGCAGAGCTACATCCGCATTTTTTACTATTTGCAGACTTTTTCCCACTATTTGTTTATTAAGCTCGTCTCTATTTAAGGTAAAGCCGCCGGTATCTATAAGCAGCACTCTAATTCCGTCTAAGATACATTCCTTCTCAACCGCATCACGAGTAACACCGGGTGTTGCATCCGTAATTGCTCTTCTTCTTCCCACCAAGCGATTGAACAGTGTTGATTTACCGACATTAGGTCTTCCTAAAATAGCAATACGAGGGCATTCCGTTTTAATAGGAGACGAGATCAAACTTAGCCTCCATCCAATCTCTTACATAATCATCGATATCTTGTGAAAATTTCATCTTCATAATGTGGTCGGCTAATGCTTTGGCTTCTTTCATGGTTACAGCACGAATAATACGTTTTATCTCAGGTATACTGTAAGAACTCATACTAAATTGATCAAGTCCCAGACCGAGGAGTACTATGGTAGCAAAAGGATCTCCCGCCATTTCACCGCACATGCCAACCGGAATATCAGCTGCGTGAGCATTATCAATGATTATTTTTATCAGTCTCAACACTCCCGGGTGGAAAGGCTCATAAAGGTAGGCAATCCTTTCATTATTTCTATCCACAGCAATAGTATATTGGATGAGATCGTTTGTTCCGATAGAAAAGAAATCTACTTTTTGAGCTAATATTTCTGATATCAAAGCTGCTGAAGGTACTTCAATCATAACACCAACCGGGATATCCTCTTTAAAGGGTATTTTAGCAGCCTTAAGTTCTTTTTTTACCTGATCTAAAATGTCCAAAGTTTTCAGCAACTCTTCGATGCCGGATATCATAGGAAACATAATTTTCAAATTCCCATACATAGAAGCCCTGAGCATAGCTCTGAGCTGTGTTTTAAATATTTCGGGTTTGGCTAAACAGAAACGAACCGCACGCCAGCCTAAAATCGGATTATCTTCATTGCTTACATCAAAACCCGGCATCACTTTTTCACCACCCAAATCCAAGGTGCGGATAGTTACACTCTTACCTTTCATCCCCGCAAGCGCGGTCCTGTAGGTACGCAGCTGTTCTTCTTCCGTAGGAAAACTGTCCGGGGTCATATAAAGGAATTCCGAACGAAATAATCCTATCCCATCCGCGCCGTGCGCAATTACGGAATCAACTTCTTCGGTTACTTCTATATTTGCATCGAGAATGATTCGTCTCTTGTCTAAAGTTTCCGCTTTCAATCTATTAAGATTCAGCAGCTCTTTTTCATGCTGCTGCCATTTAACCTGAGAACTTCTATACTCTTGTTTTGTTTTGTTATCCGGATTTACAATAACCACACCCTGGTTTCCGTCAACAATAACGGTATCGCCGTCTTTTATCTGCTGACACATATTCGAAAGTCCCAATACGGCAGGAATAGCAAAAGATTTGGCAATTATTGCGGTATGAGAGGTTTTACCGCCCAGATCCAAAGCAATTCCCTTTACCATTTTTTTGTTCATACTAATAGCATCAGACGGTAATAAATTGTGTGCCACGATTACAACTTCTTGGTCCAGATCAGCCAAAGACATTCTCTCGTGTAATAGAAGATGACGCATTACACGCTGTGATACATCATGTATATCCGTGGACCTTTCTTTTAAATAACTGTCAGAAGAGGAATTGACCTTTTCTATAATATTCTCTATTACCTGTAATAAAATCCATTCAACATTTAACTGCTTTTCCTCAACCTTTTTACCAATATCCTCTTTGAACAAAGGATCATTCAACATTAAAATGTGAGAATCAAGCATTTTCTTTTCTTCGGTAGCCATCTGATGCGCATATTTCTGTTTTAAATTATTTATTTCCGCGATTGCGTTTTCAACAGCTGCAAAAAATCTTGAAAGCTCATCATTAATTTCATTGATAGCTATATCATACTTGGGGATAGAGAGTTTATCCTCTTTAAAGAGAAATACTTTACCTTCTGCAATACCGGGAGAAACCGAAATACCTTTGAATGTATTCATTTGCTATTAGTATACGTTGTTTTTTTTGGGCTGTCAAACCAATAACTGTGCTTCAGACCTTGAACAATATATAGGCAATACTGGTAGTAAAATTTCTATAATTAAGAATTACATTATCAAATATTTTTAAAAATATGCCGACAATGAAACTGTTATGGCAAAGCGAAAAAGAGCATCACTAGGTTGTTTATTTTGGATTGCATTAATTCTGCTTGTTGCAGTGGTTTTTCTTTTAAATCAACAAAATATTCAGGCAGTACTAAAAGATACCGGGTTTTTAACCCTTTTCCAAAACAAAGATGAAAAATCCGACGATGAAGTAACAATTACCTATAATACCGAATCGGACACCGATCAGGACAGTTCCGCAACGGACTCAGGGCTTGGTGAGGATGAGGTAACTATTCGGCTTGAACCTGGCACACAACAGGAAGAACCCGAACAGGAAGAAGGACAGGAAAAACCGGAAGAAAAACCTGTTGTAAATAACGAAAAACCCAATATCCGAAAAGCAAAACTCTATTTCGTTACTATGAATGAAAATGAAGAATTTGAATTAAAAAGTGTTACCAGATCGGTAAATTTTAAAGATGCACCTCTTACAGATATTCTTTATTCATTATTACAAGGCCCCAACGCTAAAGAGTTTAATAATGAAGTGATGAATCTTATACCTCGACAAACAAAAATCAATAATATCTATATAAAAAATAATATTGCGTATCTGGATTTTAATGAAGAGTTTCGCTTTAACAGCTTAGGCGTATTCGGTCTCACCGCCCAACTTAAGCAGGTGATTTACACTGTTACGGAGTTTTCTAATATCTCACAGGTACAGATACTTATAAATGGCAAAACCGTAAATTACCTGGCTCAAGAGGGTGTTTTTATCGGCAAACCTCTTTCACGAAACTCATTTAATTAACAATAAATTAATTAAAATTCCCACCTCTCTATCTTGACTTAAAGTATACGTATACGTATACTTTAAACATTAACTATACCGTATACGTTTATTTTGTAGAAAGGAGTTTATATGTCGATTAAAAAATTATTATTTATAGAACCTAAAACAGAAAATCTGCACATCTATTCAAAATTTAATCTGCCCCGCCTGGGCAGTGCTCTTCTGGCAACAATAATGCATAAGCGCGGTTACCATGTTCGCGTGTGCTATATGACGGAAAAGGAAATATACAAAAAAAATATATCGGCGGATATGATTGCTCTATCGACCATCACTACCACAGCTCCCGCTGCTTATAAAATCGCTCAATTTTATAAAAATAAAGGAATTCCCATTGTAATCGGGGGTCCTCATGTAACCTTCTGTCCGGAAGAAGCTTTACAGCATGCTGACTACTGCATTCGGGGAGAAGGTGAGACTGCTTTACCCAAACTTATTTCAGCATTAAACCTTAAAAAATCACTAAAAACTGTTCCGGGACTTGTTTGGAAAATAAAAGATAAAATTCAGCAAAATCAATGCGCAGCTCCGGTTTATAATCTCGACAGACTGCCTTTTCCTGATCTTTCACTCATTGAGTACGGTCACAGTACATATCGACGCAATCCTTTTAAAAAAAAGATAATACCAATTCAGACATCACGCGGCTGTCCTTTTGATTGTACATTTTGCTCGGTAACCGGTATGTTTGGCAAAAAATACCGCTACCGATCGACAGAAAACATTATCAATGAATTACAACAGTACGATCCTAAAAAGCACTACATTTTTTTCTACGATGACAATTTTTCAGCCAACAGAAAGCGCACAAAAGAATTATTACATAAAATGATTCAATTAAAACTTAGGTTTAAGTGGTCCACCCAGGTAAGGGCTGATATCGCAAAAGACGGGGATCTGCTTAAACTCATGAGACAAGCAGGCTGCCGTGTACTTTATATCGGATTTGAATCATGTGATGAGAATGCTCTGGCCGAAATGCATAAATCGCAATCGCTAAAAGATATGATATTGTCAATTAAAGAAATTAAAAAACAGAACATTTACATACATGGCATGTTTGTGTTCGGCTTTGATGCGGATACGCTCCAATCTGTTAATTCTACAATAAATTTTGCTATTTCGCAGCCTATCGATTCCGCACAGTTTTTAATTCTCACCCCACTTCCCGGAACTGTATTTTATACTAAATTGATCCAGGATCAAAGAATCATAGATTTTAACTGGTCTCATTATGATGCTCATCATGTAAAATTCAAACCTATTAATCTTAATGGGCTTGATCTGCAAAATGCACAGATCAGAGCGCATGATATGTTTTATTCACCGCTAAACCTCTTAAAAAAGCTTTTTAAAGGTAAAGTCGTCTCATTCTTTGTTGGTCTTTATGCCAACAACCTTAATCACAAATGGAAGAAAGCTGTTCAGGCGTACCTCTGGTATCTTAACAGCGTGGTTACTCATTAAAATTCCATTATATTTTTTCCAACAAGGATGATATTTTTCTTTCAATTACACTTTGAGCTTTTTTACTTTCCGCTTCCAATAAAAAGAAAAACTCGCTATTGCCCTTGCGCCCCTTAAGGGCTGACACAGCAACTTCATTTACATACACATTTTCACTCGCCAAATCCTCAACCAGTGAGATCAAAATTGAAGAATAATATGATTTATCCCGGATGATTCCGTTAAATTCGTTTACCGGATTTTGCCACTCAAACTGCGGTTTAATCAAAGCTATTATCCACCTTTCCTTAAGCAGGCAGATTAAATGCGCTGCAGCACCACGCACGGAGCGAAAAGAGAGATCCATCACCGCAGCAGCCGGTCTTATAGCAAACATCTCCTTGTTTACATGAGTTATATTTTTCTTTTCCATAATACGTACTTTGGGATTAATTCGCAACGAATAATCAAGCTGGTTAAATCCGACATCGACAGCATAGATTAATGATGCACCCCGTTTAAGTAAGCAATCCGTAAATCCACCCGTTGAACAGCCTGCATCAATAAGTGTTTTTCCCTTTACATCGATACGCCATTCATTTAGAAGATTATCTAATTTATCGCCGCCACGTGAAACAAAGCGGCGTGATTCCTTTATTGTTAAGACACAATCTTCATTTACGATAGCTTTGGGATCAAGACATTTTTCTTCATCCACCCGGACCTCGCCGCAGAGAATATGAGCCAAGAGTTCTTCCTTTGTTTTATCCATATACTTTTTTACAAGTAATTTAAGAAGCATGGCTTTTTTTAACAAGTTTCAATCCCTCATCTTATGCAAATATATTATAAATAAAGTATTTTACCACGGAGCTCACGAACAGACTGTGTGAAAACTTTTTTTGACAGGATTTACAGGATAAAAAAAGCGGCTTTTATTGAAATATTTTAAAAATCCTGTTAATCCTGTCTACTATTTGACTTTTCACACACTCTGGAAGAGCACGAAAAAACTTAGAAGGAAAACATTGTAAAAATTCTTTATACCCTTCGTGTCCTTCGTGGTTTCATTAATTTTCTTTGGTCATATTTAACATAAATGAAAAATTGAAGAAATACTATACATTGCAATATTCTTTAAACCGCTCAATTGCTGTGGCCTTTCCGGAGTGAGCATCGATTTTAATCAGAACTCCCATCATTACTGCCGGCCTTTCTGCTACATCCAATTTTAAAGGCATTTGGGAAACCATACGCTTAATGGCAATTTCAGGATCCACACCGATTACACTATCCACAGGTCCCGTCATCCCGATATCCGTTATATAAGCAGTACCTCCGGGTAAAATTCTCTCGTCCGCAGTTTGAACATGAGTATGTGTTCCAACCAATGCGGAAATCTCACCATCCAAGTAGAGCGCCAAAGCTTCTTTTTCCTGAGGTATCTCTGCGTGAAAATCTATTATTATGATAGGACTTATTTTAGTTAATTTTTTTATTCTTTCTTTGCCTATTTGAAACGGACAAGGCAAACGTGCGTTATTCAGTTTACCTTCTAAATTAAGAACACTTACAGCTATATCATTAACGGTTATCGTGCAGAATCCTTTACCCGGTACTTTTTTCGGATAGTTCTCCGGCCTTAATAGTCTTTCTTCTGAATCCAAAAATGGATAAATCTCCTTTTTTCGCCAGATATGATTTCCCGAAGTAATTACATCGACTCCACTATTAAAGAATTCACGGACCAGCTCCGGGGTTAACCCTGAGCCTTCATAAGCATTTTCACCATTTACAATGACAAGATCTGCATTAGTTTTTTTAATAACATTTTTTAAATTATAAAAAAGAGCTCTAGTGCCCGGTTTCCCTATAACATCTCCGAGCACTAAAGCTTTGATTTCTTTAGAAACTGCATTCTTTTTAGCGGGCATACTCAATTATCCGGGTTTCTCTAATCATAGTTACTTTAATTCTCCCTGGATAACTGAGTTCATTTTCTATCCTTTTGGCAATTTCCTTGGCAAGCATTTTGGCATCTTCATCCGTTACTGCATCGTTGTTAACAAGAATTCGCAGTTCTCTCCCCGCTTGTATGGCATAAGATTTATCTACACCTTCAAAAGATTCAGCTATCTTTTCTAGATTTTCCAATCGTTTAATGTAATTATCCAGAGATTCTTTTCGGGCACCGGGTCTTGCTGCAGAAATCTCATCTGCAATCTGCACAACAATTGCTTCAACACTTGTCGGCTCAATATCACTATGATGTGCTCCTATAGCATTAATAATCACTTCATCCTCGCCCAGACGCTTTGCCATATCCATACCGACTTCGGCATGATTGCCTTCACTATTAGTTTCAATTCCCTTACCAATATCATGTAATAGTGCAGCACGCTTGGCTACCACAGAATTCGCATTTATTTCCGAAGCGATCATACCGGCAATAACAGCAACTTCTTTGGAATGATCCAACACATTCTGACCGTAGCTCGTTCTAAAATATAATCGTCCCAGGGCCTTAATACCCTCCGGCGGCATATCATGAATACCAAGCTCAAACAGGGTATGTTCTCCTTTTTCATAAATTGTCTGGCTTACCTCTTTCGTTACCTTTTGTACTATTTCTTCAATGCGTGCGGGATGTATTCTGCCATCTGCAATAAGCCTCTCTAGCGAAATACGAGCAATTTCTTTTCTAATCGGATCAAAACAAGAAATAACAACAGCTTCCGGTGTATCATCTATAATTATGTCAACACCGGCCAGTGTTTCCAGGGTACGAATATTTCGTCCCTCACGACCAATAATCCTACCCTTCATTTCATCGTTCGGTAAACTTACGGTAGCTACTGTGACTTCAGAGCAGATCTCAGTGGCCATCCTTTGAATAGTACTGATAATAATATCTCGTGCTCTTTTATCTGCTATAAGTTGAGTTTCCTGTTCAATTCTATTTATGGACACTTGCGCATCATGCTTTGCTTCATTTTCTAAGCTTTGGATAAGTAACTTTTTAGCATCTACCGCAGAAAGCCCCGATAATCTTTCTAATTCTTTTTTACACTTTTCTTGATCAGATAATATTTGTTCTTCTCGTTCTACACATTGCCTCTCACGGTTTTGAAGATTTTTCTCTTGTTTTTCAAGAGTTATTAATCTCTTTTCTAGGTTTTCTTCTTTCTGTAATAATCTTCTTTCAAGCCTTTGTAATTCACTTCTTCTTTCCCTAGTTTCATTTTCAAACTGACTTCTTTCTCGAATCAGCTGTTCTTTTGTTTCTAATAGGATATCACGCTTTTTTGCCTCCGCATCTTTGATAGCATCGTGAATAATCCTGTTTGCTCTCTGTTCTGATGATGAAAGTTGAAATCTGGCATAAAGCCATCTTAATAACCAACCTAGAATTCCAGTGAGAGGAAGACCAATAATTAACCAAAGTTCCATTATCTTCCTCCACTAATAATTTTATATAAAAAAATATTAATCTCTAAGTATAATGTATATAATTTTTATAATATTAGTCAAGAGATATAATCTATATGGACTCGTTATTCTCATTTTAGATATACATCCATAATTTGCAGAATCTCTATAAGCTCTTTTTTATACCGCGCGGGCAAAGCAATAAAAAGATAAGCCTTTTTATCTTGATACTTAGCAGGCAGGAAAACGGCATATTTTATATATTTCTTATCCATCGCTGCTATCTTATTATCAAACATGTGTATATTTGCGATCGGTTCATCAAGATAAATAACCTTCCGGGTATCCAAATAATCAATCACAAATACGGAATCTAAGGCAAATTCAAAATTGCTTATACTTTCTTCGTTGATTCCAATTGAAAGTTCTATTTTATACGCATTCCCTTCAATAGTAAAAATGGCGGCAGATACTGATTTCAATTTCTTCAACAAATCGCCAAAAGCGTATATACTAACCTTTTCATCCGTAAAAGTATCAAATTGTTTGATATACCCGTCAATATCTAATCCCATATCTATCAAAGGCATTCGCTTGCGTACTGTAGAAAAAAGCGCTTTTATGGGTACGACTTTAGTTCCAGCTTCAAGAGCAAAATCAGAAAATGACTCATCGATTTTTATAATATGATCAATACCGATTATTTCATTGTCTTGTTTATTTTTTTCAACTTCGAGTATGGATTCAGCCAATGCTCGTAAGCCTCTGTGTTTAATTTTCTTTTCTGCCGTATTATATAATTCTTCTTTAATGCGGTATACACCTTCATCAAAAATCACATTTGTACTGCTTTGTTCATAGAGGTCGATGGTTTCCTTTAACGTATAACATTTGATTTTATCGTGTTCTATTAATTCCTTAAACTGGATCAGCTCCCCCTCTTCTTCTTGCTCCTCCGGAGTTTTTACAGCAGAGATGGGAAGTTCTTCTAACTCTTCGTACGGCTCAGGTTCCAATGGTGTGATTTCGGGGAAAGTTTCCAACTCCGCCACTGCTGCCTCTTTTCCCGCTTTTGCAACCGCTTCTGCCTGTTCCAATTCTTCCGTTTCCGCAAGCTCTTCAACCTCTTCCGCTTCCTCAATTTCTTCAACCTCTTCCGCAAGCTCTTCATCAACTTTTTTTTCTGCTCCGGCTTCGACTTCCTCCAGTTCTGTTACCTCACCTATCTTTTCCACTGCCTGTGCTTCTTCCAGCTCCTCAACTTCTTCCACTTCCGCTAATTCTTCTACTGCTACTGTGGTTCCTTGGGAAATTCCCACTTTCTGTGCTTGTGCAGTTACAACACCTGCAGGCAGTATTATTTTACCTTGAGCCAAAGCTGATTGTATAAGTTCTTCAATTCTTTTTAATTCGGTTTGCGGTACAGCAGGCCTCGCAATCTTGGTTTTAACAAAGGATAGAACCTCATCCCAACTCTTCATAATATAATTATCCAGCTGCTCTTCCTTATTTACCGGTAATTTAGCCAGTCCTTTTTTCATATATTTTTTTATTTCCAAGCGCCGGGTATTTATTTCTTGCTGCCAATGAGCGAGATCAATCTCCTCTTTGTTTTTTAAAAATTCCTTTAAGAATTCTATCTGAAATTTTCTCATTCTTTCAGCTACGATCCGCTGCGGATCCTGCTTTAAATTGAATATGAGAAAAATAATCAGGAAAGTTGTAAAAAAGAATATCACTAAAATGATTATTTTATGCGTGATACTCATTGTAAATTGAGAAAGAGGTGCGATCAATCCAAAATTGCCGAATTCGCTTTCCAAATAGAATAGTCTCAGCTCTTCATTTTGCAAGAGGGTAGCCAGTGTAGTGCTTGATATTTCAGTGCTGTGGTAATCTTTCCAAAGATTTTCTAGCTCAACTTGTAATTCTTCAAGCTCAAGTTTTCCGCTATATAAAGAGAGACCGGCCGGATCAAATAAGACACCTTGAGAAGAAATAATCCTCGTTTCCTTAATTACAACACCGGGCAAGTTGTTCAGCAGGAATATTTTTATATTGTCTACCGGAACATAAAACAGGGCAGTTCCCAAATAATCATTAAGACTGTCGAGTACCGGAAATGAGTAAATAAAACGATTAGACAGGTTATCCAATATAAGTCTATGTTTTTCATCGGCTTTAGTAAGCAAATTGAACTTACTGCTCGAAGGATCCGCCTTATTAAGATCCAGGTAGCTGATCTTATCAGGTCCGATAGGTTGATTCATGTCTCCCTCTAAGGTACTAAAATGTATCTTCTTACCCCCCGGCCCGATTAATCGTACAAACAGCTGTTTTGGAAAAATCTTTGTCAGCTCATCAAATGCCTGTTTTCTCTTAATTATATCATCACTCGTTTGATTTAGATAATACGCTTTCCATACATAATCCTTTTTTAAAATTACTTTGAACACATTTTCAATATTATAATTATGATATTCCTCCGCATACTGCATGTATTGATACGTATTGTTTTCAATGTCTTTCGCAATGATCGGATAGAATAATCCTGCTTCGATTAATGAAAAAAGATTGGTAAATGCCAAGATTGTAAATAACGCTCCAAAGAATATCGAGAGTAAAACAGTTAATACAATTTTTTGACTACTCTTCATCTTGCTATTTTCTATTTAGCCCCTTAAATTGCGTAAAAATATGCCTATCTTTTATTTTATCGGTAAAAAAACTTCAATCAATATACTGAATAACAACAAAAAACCAATTTAGGAGAGCCAGGCTTATAACAAAAAGCATTCCCTGTACTGTTGTCTTTTTCCTTGATTTATTAGTTATGCTTACCTCCCTGCTATTTTTATACGCATTTATAATAATTTCATCAAGACTTTGCCATATTTTATTAAATTTAATCCTTTTTTGTTGTTCAAGCAAACAAGAAAAATAGAAGAGTGTTTTATCGAGTAAGTTGCGGAATCCTCTAAACAAGGTTATTTTACCGGGTTTTGCAGCAGGTAAAGGTGTTAAATAAATAAAAATCTTCGAAAGATATAACAATCCTAAAAGCGTCAGGGCTTTTGAACAGCCCCGTAATAATGCATCTAGGGTAAAAGGAAATCCCCATATTTTAAAGAGTACTCTGCCTTCAGGAAAAATCATATGAAATATCACGGTGATAAAGAAGAAAATAATACCGCCTTTCAAATGTAGTTTATTTTTATTTAAGCATAAAAGCAAGAAGAGTATAACAAACTGAATACCTTTTATAAGGAGCTGCTGTTGTAGTATGAATGTTGGGGCAATAATAAAACAGCTGATCAATGAAAAGAGAGAAGATACATTCTTTGAAATCCATATATCTTCTCTCTTTTTAATACTATTTTTCACGATTATTTTATTAGGTGGATTTTGTGCTACCTGCTTCTTTTTTCTTCTTTTGCTTTTTTTCCTTTTCTTTTCTTTCAACCAGCTCTAAGAGAACCATCTCCGCGGCATCGTTAAGTCTTCTACCCAATTTTAAAATTCTGGTATACCCACCCGGCCGCTTTATGAAACGAGGCGCAATATCTTTGAAAAGTTTGTTTAATACAGCTTTTTCATTCACCTTTTTAGCTATGGTCCTGCGGTTATGGACATTATCAATCTTTGCTCTGGTAATCATCTTTTCCGCTGTTCTTCGAACTGCTTTAGCTTTGGGTTTTGTTGTTTTTATTCTTTCGTATTTAAAAAGCGAGGTAACCATATTTTTATGTAAAGCCTTTCTATGACTCGGCTTTCTTCCCAATCTATTCAAATCAACTCTATGTCTCATTATCGTTTTCCCTTTCTAGCTCTTTCTTGGCGATTTTCTTAAGCGTGCTGTAGTCTTTCATACCCAAGCGCAAATTCCACTCCTTCAATTTATCTTTGATTTCTTGAAGTGATTTTTTACCAAAATTCCTTGTTTTGGCGATTTCTTCTTCGGTTTTTTGAGTCAGATCTCCGATTGTTCTTATATTGGCATTTTTTAGACAGTTACTCGAACGTACGGATAGTTCCAGTTCCTCTATCGGGGTATCTAAAATAGCCTGTATCCGGCGTTCTTCTTCATCTGCTTCTTCATCTTCCAATAGACTCTCTTCATCAAAATTAATAAAAATAGTAAAATGATCCTTGGCTATTTTTGCCGCTTCTGCCAATGCATCTTCGGGTTTTACCGTGCCGTCTGTCCACAGTTCCAGGATTAATTTGTCGTAGTCGGTTCTTTGCCCTACTCTTGTGCTTTTAATATCGAATTTTACTTTTGTAATGGGAGAAAAAATCGCATCGACGGTAATTGTACCTATCACTTCGACCAACTGCTCGTTTCTTTCAGAAGGAACATATCCTCTACCTAAGTTAATTTGAATCTCAAAATCAATACTCGTTTTATCTGTTATGGTAGCAATATGCAGGTCTTTGTTTAATATTTCCAAGCCTGCTTCCACTTCCAAATCACCGGCCACTAATTCACCCGGTCCTTTTTTGGTAACGAGGATTGCTTTTTCTTCCACTTCTTCTTCAAGCTGTATCTTTACCTGCTTGAAATTGCTAATTACTTCCGGAGTATCTTCAAGCACACCGGGAATAATCTCAAATTCATTTGAAATTGTATGAGCTTTGCTTTCCTCATCATAACTAGTAATCCTTAATGCTGAAATAGCATATCCTTGGATTGAAGAGAGCAATATTCTTCTCAGAGTATTCCCTATTGTTGTGCCAAAACCTCTCTCAAAAGGGTATGCAATAAATCTTCCATAATTTTCTTCTACTTCACTATGTTCAAAATTGACACCTTTCGGCCTTTTGAATCCTTTTAAGAGATTCTTTCTTGCCATTGTTTTTTAGCTCCTTATTTTGAGTATAATTCAACTATTAGTTGTTCTCTAATATCTGCCATATCTAAAATATCACTTCTTCGCGGCAGAGTCTTTACTTTTCCATACAATTTATCGGGATCAACCTCCAACCATTGCGAAACACCGGCACGTGAAAATTCTTTTAAGCTTTCTTTTATCATAATAAGCTTCTTGCTGTTTTCTTTTACCTCTATTTCATCATTCTCTTTTACAACGTATGAAGGGATATTAACCCTTTTTTTATTCACAGATACATGTCCGTGCAGAACTATCTGTCTTGCCTGTTTCCTTGAGCAGGCAAAATGCATTCTATATATGATATTATCAAGCCGGCGTTCCAATAAACACAGTAAATTCTCACCGGTTATGCCTTTCATACGATCTGCTTTTTCAAAAAATATTTTAAACTGCTTTTCCAGCATCCCATAAATCCTTTTTAGCCTTTGCTTTTCTCTTAACTGAATCCCATATTCCGATATTTTTCTCATCCGAGCCCGCGGACCTTTTCCAGGAGCACCCTTCCGTTTTGCAATGGGACATTTCTCACTTTTACAGCGATCACCCTTGAGCATCAATTTTGTCTTTTCGGTTCTACAGAGTCTACACTGTGGACCTAAATATCTACCCATTTCTTCCTCCGTTTATAGCAATTCTCAATGTTTGCATTAAGAATTGCTGCTACGCTTAATCTTTAGCTTTAGTAAAAAATAATAAAATAACTATACCCTTCTGCTTTTCTGTGGTCTGCATCCATTATGCGGTATCGGTGTGATATCTGCGATAAATTTTACTTTCACTCCTAATCCGCCAATCGATCTAATTGCAGATTCTCTTCCGATCCCGGGGCCTTTTACATAAACATCAACCTGCTGGAGTCCACACTCGATTGCTTTGGAAAGTGCCGTCTCGGTAGTGGTTTGGGCAGCAAACGGTGTTGATTTTTTTGCACCTTTAAAGCCCAAAGAACCCGCAGATGCCCATGATATGGTGTTTCCCTCGCTGTCCGTTACTGTTACTATGGTATTATTGAAAGTAGCCTGAATATATACCCGGCCCTCCGCAATATTTTTCTTCTTCTCTTTTTTAGTCTTTCTTTTTGCCACTCGTATTCCTCCTAAACGGCTTTACGCTTTCCTGCTACGGTTTTGCGTTTGCCTTTTCGTGTGCGTGCATTAGTTCTCGTCCTTTGCCCTCTTACAGGAAGGCCCTTTCTATGTCTTAAGCCCCTATAGCATCCAATATCCATTAAACGCTTTATATTTAATGCTATTTCGGTGCGTAATCTACCTTCTACTTTAAATTCGTTTTCAATCTCTTTTCTTAATGTATTTATCTCTTCTCCGGAGCATTCGTTAATATTCTTATTGGGATCTATACCCGTCTGCCCACAAATTCTTTTTGCCGATGATCTCCCAATTCCAAAAATATAGGTTAATGCAATATCCACATGCTTATTGGGAAGGTCAACTCCTGCAATTCTCGCCATACTACCTCCTACCTTTGTCTCTGCTTATGTTTAGGATTCTTACAAATAATTCTCACTACTCCGCGCCTGCGAATTACTTTGCATTTGTCACAAATCGGTTTTACACTTACTCTTACCTTCATATTTTCCTCTATACTCTTAAAGATTTCGTGCCTTTATTTTTCCTTTTTTTACTAACCCTTCATGATGATGCATTCGCAAATGACCTTCAATCTGGGACATGGTATCTAAACCTACACCTACCAAAATTATTAATGAAGTACCCCCCATGATATTGGCCACACCCCATGGAAATCCGAATAACTTAGTTATGATCGAAGGGATTACCGCAATAAAAGCTAAAAATATTGATCCGGGCAAAATGATTCTGTTTAAAATCCGCGAAAGATACATTTCCATTTTCTCCGAACGGATGCCTGGTATGGACCCTCCGTGTTCCCGGATATTTTTTGATATTTCAATGGGATTAAGTGTTACCTGTGTATAGAAATAAGCAAAAAATATAATCAACAGCGCATAAATAACCAGATACGGCGGGCCATTCGGAGTTAAAAACCGCGCCAAATCCCTGAAAAACTTTATATCCCTTCCTACGTTGCTTATTATCTGAATAGGAGTGATCAGAATTGTGCTGGCAAAGATAATCGGGATAACGCCGGACGGATTCAACTTAAAGGGCAAATAGGTATTTTGTGCCCCATACATTTTTCTTCCTACCACCCGTTTGGCATAGTGAACAGGTATTTTTCTTTGACCCCGCTGTTCATAAATAATCATTCCCACCACAAATACAAACATAACTAAAGCCATTAGAAGAAACACCGGATTAATCCCTGTATCGCTTTGTGTATACGGATTAAGAATATCACCGCGTTTTACCAGACCCATTAACACACCAACATCTTCCGTAAAACGCAGAAGCGATTTGACAATGCCCAAACTCATAAGCGCATTGGGAATACGCGCTACAATACCGGCAAAAATAAGCAGGGAAATTCCATTGCCGATCCCCCGTTGGTTTATTTGTTCACCCAACCACATAAGAAACATTGTGCCCGTAGTCACCGTTAAGACCCCTAAAACAATGAAAGGAGTCCTGTCTATTGTAAGTACTTCATTATTAACTGTACTCGATATGAGAAATGCGGACTGGACTGCAGCGACAAATACAGTCGCATAACGCGTATACTTTTGAATTTTTTTCCTACCGCCTTCTTCTTCCGATATTTTCTTCAATTTGGGGAATACTACTACCAATAACTGCATGACAATCGAACAGGTAATATAAGGCATAATTCCTAGCATGAACACAGAATAATTTTTAAAGGCTCCACCCACAAACAGGTCAAGATAATCCAAAATATCAACGGCCCCTTGTGTTGATTGTGTATCCAAAGAGCGCTTTAACTCTATAAAATCCACACCGGGTAGGGGTATCACCGCACCCAATCTAAATATTATAAGAAGAAAAATTGTAAACAATATTCTCTTTCTGAGTTCCTGAGTTCTAAAAATATTTACCAGTGGATTTGTCGCCATTATTACTTACCTTTACTCTTTAGTTTCTTTCGATTCCTTAGGCTTGGAAGCCTTTTTTTCTGTTTGCTCTTCTTCTTCCAGTAGTATGGTCTTTTCCGTAGCCTTGTTTTCGACTGCTTTTTCCTTCTTTGGGGAAGGTTGGGGAGCCTGTTTTTCAGGCTTTTTAGCTACCGAAGCTTTGTTTTCCACTTTTGCTTGCGCTTGCTTTACCGGCTCTTTAGTCTTTTCTTTTTGGGAAGGTCTGGCTACCTTCTTCTTAACCGTTTCCACACTCAATACTTTTACTTCTCCACCTTGCTGCGTGATCTTATCTTGAGCCTGCTTAGAAACTTTATCAAGTTCAATTATCAGTTTCTTTTTAATCTCTCCGCGTCCTAAAAGTTTTATGGGGAGATTCCGCTTTGTTATCATACCGTTTTTTAATAAAGTTTCTTTTGAAACCGTATCACCGGATTTAAATATTCCTAAATCATCCAAATTGAATATAAGATATTCCTTTTTAAACGGATAATTTGAAAAACCGCGGCGCGCTATTCTTCTATACAAAGGCATCTGCCCGCCTTCAAAACCCGGACGCACTCCTCCACCCGAACGGCAGTTTTGTCCTTTATTACCTTTACCTGCAGTACAGCCGGTTCCGCTGCTCGAACCTCTTCCGATTTTTTTTTTGTTTTTTCGTGCTCCTTTTGGCACTGTTAGCAAAAACTCGCTCATGATTTTATCTCCTCTACATGGACCAGATGCGATACAGTATCTATCATGCCAAGTATTTCCGGCCGTGCTTCTTTTACCACTGAAGAGTTAAGCCTTTTTAAACCTAATGCTTTAACAGTTTTGCGTTGATTAGGTTTCCTGCCTATTGTACTCCTCTTAAGAGTCACTTTTAACATCTTCTTTGCCATAACTAACCCCATAATTCCTTGAGTGTCTTACCTCTATTAAAGGCGACTTGTTTTGCATCTAAAAGCATATCAAATCCGGTAAATACTGCTTTCACAATATTTACGGCATTTGCAGAGCCTAAAGATTTGCTCAAAATATCACTGACTCCAACCACTTCCATAACTGCTCTTACCGGACCTCCGGCAATTATTCCTGTTCCAGGCGCGGCAGGTTTTAAAAGAACTGTAGCTCCTTTGTATTTACCTACTACTAAATGAGGTAAGGTGCTTTTTTTAAGTGGTACAGTCTGCATTCTCTTTTTTGCTTTCTCAATACTTTTCCTTATCGCCTCGGCAACATCATTGGCCTTGCCGAAACCATAACCCGCTGTACCTTTTCCATCTCCGACAACAGAAATGGCAGAAAATGAAAAACGCCTTCCTCCCTTTACTACTTTGGCTACTCTATTTAATTTTACAAGTTTTTCTATTAGTCCCACACGAGCATTATCTAAACCCATTCGTTCCCCCTAAATCTTTATACCAATTTTACGAACCCCATCGGCCACGGCCTTTACTATTCCATGGTAGGGATATCCATTACGATCAAATGTAACAGTTGCAATATTCTTCTTTTTTAAGCGCACGCCCATTTCTTCACCCAGTTTTCCTATGTCTTTAACATTATTCTTAATATTTTTTAAATCCTTTTCCAGGTTTGATGCCGCTGCCAGGGTAATCCCTTGAAAATCGTCAATAGCCTGTACATAGGTATATTTGTTGCTTTTATAAACCGTTAACCTTGGCCTTTCAGGAGAACATTTTATTTTTTTCTTAATGCTAAATTTCCTTCTCAAACGCTTTCTGACTTTATCTTGTATTTTTTTCATATTTCTACCCTATTTTACTCCTGTTTTACCGACTTTCTTGCGAATATATTCGTTTTCATATTTCATACCCTTGCCCTTGTAAGGCTCCGGCGGCCTGAAACCTCTAAGCTCTGCACAAATTTGACCTAATTGCTGTTTATTATTACTGCTTACAATTATTTTATTATTTGCTTCGACTTCAATCGAAATGCCTTCGGGAATAGGATATTCTATGGGATTCGAGTATCCAAGATTGAGTATTAATGAATTCCCTTTCTTTTCCGCTCTATAACCGATACCGGTAATAATAAGGACCTTCTTAAATCCCTCATGAACTCCAATCACCATATTATTTAATAAATTTCTATAAAGCCCATGCATAGCTCGCGATCGCTTTGAATCATCCTTGCGTGTAACTACTACTTTATTGTCCTTCAAGCTTATTTCAACATCATTACTGAAATCCATTGCCAGTTTGCCTTTTGGACCTTCTACCCGTACCGTGTTCTTATCTATATTTACCTTTACGCCGCTTGCAACTGTTACCGGTATTTTCCCAATTCTTGACATCTTGCTTTTATCCCTTCTTTACAACGATTCTCATTTTAACAAATGAGAATCGTTGCCTTCTTTACCAAATACTGCAAATAAGTTCTCCACCCAGCTTTTTATCGACCGCCTTCTTTCCGGTAGTGACTCCTTCCGATGTTGAAACGATGAGTACACCATACCCGTTAAATATTCGAGGCATTTTTTTATACCCTGCATAAAACCTTCTGCCTGGCGTGGATATTCTTTTAAGCCCGTGAATAATCGGACTGCTCTTTTCATCATATTTTAAGAATATTCTGATATAGTTTCTATTTTCCTCAGTATGTTTCTTAAAATTCTTAACAAAACCTTCGTTCTTTAATATTTTAATGATTTCCAACTTCAGTTTTGAAGTAGAAATATCTACCTTTTCGAATTTAGCCATGTTAGCATTTCTAATTTTTGACAACATATCTGAAATCGGATCTGTAACACTCATATTAGCTCTTCCCCTTTACCAGCTTGATTTTGTTACACCAGGAATCTTACCTTCGCTTGCCAACTTCCTGAAACAAATTCGGCACATTTGAAACTTTCTCATGTAACCCCTAGGTCTTCCGCAAAGCTTACATCTATTTACTTTACGCGTGGAGTATTTAGGTGTGCGCTCTGCTTTCTCAATCATTGATTTTCTTGCCATACTATCCTCTCTATTTCCTAAATGGCATTCCCAATTTGCTTAATAAGCTTTTAGCTTCCGCATCTGTATGAGCGGAAGTTACAATCACAATATTCAAACCGCTGATTCTCTCGATATCATCATAGTCGATTTCCGGAAAAATAATCTGTTCCTTAATACCCAATGCATAATTACCATGACCATCAAAGGCATTAGGATTTGTTCCTCTAAAATCTTTAACTCTGGGCAGGGCAACATTTACCAATTTATCAAAAAAATCATACATATGATTGCCTCTTAAGGTTACCATGGCACCGATTTCCATATCCTCTCGAAGTTTAAAGCCTGCAATTGATTTTTTGGCTTTGGTTTTTACTGCCTTAAGCCCTGAAATCTGTCCGAGCTCCTGTAAAATTGAATCCAACAACTTTTTATTTTGTATTGCCTCTCCACAACCCACACTTAAGATAATTTTTTCTAATTTGGGTATCTGCATTACGGATTTATAATTAAACTCATTGCTTAATTCCTTAACGGTTTTGGTTTTATAAAATCCTTTTAACTTTGGAACATATGTCTTTGTCGTAGCCATTACAGTACATCCCCGCATTTTCTGCATATTCGTATTTTTTTCTTATTTTTAAAATTATAACCAATCCGTGTTACACCGCACTTCTTACACACTATCATAACATTTGATATATGAATGGATGCTTCCAGCTCTTTAATTCCGCCTTTCTCATTTTGGCTTTTGGGTTTTATTGCCTTTTTTACCAAGTTGAGCCCTTCCACTAACACTCTTCCCTTTGTACGGTCGATTTTTAGTATTCTGCCTGTCTTGCCGACATCTTTTCCTGCTAAAACTTTCACTGTATCTTCTTTTTTAAGTTTGCATTTCGTTATACTTATATCTTTATTCATACACTCCCTCTAAGGTTGCGGTAAACCGCAATTTAGCATTGGCATAATTTTTGTAATAACAACAAAAATTATGCCAATGCTAGGCTAAAGCACTTCAGGCGCTAAGGAAACAATTTTCATATAGTTTTTCTCTCTGAGCTCTCTGGCCACCGGCCCGAAGATACGTTTGCCCTTAGGATTCTTATTGGTATCGATAATTACGCAAGCATTATCATCAAAACGAATATAAGTACCATCCGGCCTCCTATACTCCTTTTTTGTCCTCACTACGACGGCACGTTCAACTGCTCCTTTTTTAATCGGTGCATTAGCAAGAGCATCCTTAACGGCAACAACAATAATATCACCTACAGAGGCATACTTTCTTCTTGTACCTCCGAGCACTTTTATGCATAAAACACGTTTTGCCCCACTGTTATCTGCCACATTTAAAAACGAATTCATTTGAATCATATATTCCACCTCTAAAACTTTTGCTATTTTGCCTTTTCAACAATCTCATGAAGAAGCCAACATTTTTCTTTACTTATTTGTCTGGATTCGATAACCCTTACAACGTCTCCAACCTGACACTCGTTTTTTGCATCATGTGCTTTTAGTTTTTTAGAAACCACTACGTACTTCTTATATAATGGATGCAACTTGCGTCTTGATATTTTTACAACGATTGTTTTATCCATTTTATCGCTTACAACTTTACCTGTAAAAATCTTCTTGTTGACTTTTGTCTGTGCCGGCTTTTGTTCCATAAATAACTCTCCTATTTCCTTATTCCTAAATCAAATTCATGAATCAGAGTGTTTAAAGTTGCAATTTTTCTGCGCAATGTCCTCTTTTCAAGAGAATTATCAATATGCCCGATAACCATATTAAAACGTAAATCGCGATATTTCTTTGCTAATTCTTGCCTCTTTGAAAGCAATTCCTCATATGACAGTTCATTAATTGAATCTCGCATGCCAGTTACTCCACATCTCTTCTCTGAATAAATTTTGTTCTTATAGGCAACTTGCTTCCTGCAAGTTTTACCGCACTCTCTGCTAATGCTTTTGTAACACCTGCAATCTCAAAGAGTATGGTTCCCCGTTTCACTACCGCTACCCAGTATTCGGGGCTGCCTTTACCTTTGCCCATACGTGTTTCCGCAGGCTTTTTTGTATACGGCTTATCGGGGAATATTCTTATCCATACCTTTCCGCCACGTTTTATATGCCGAGTCATGGCAATCCTTGCTGCCTCAATCTGCCTGTTTGTGATCCATTTTGTTTCCATTGCCAGCAACCCAAAATCACCAAAGTTGATTTTATTTCCTCTGGTTGCCGGTCTATCTTTAAATCCTCTTTGCTGTTTACGATATTTCGTTCTTTTAGGACTCAGCATCTTCTTCCTTACTCCTCGTTTTAGGCTTTTGTTTCTTTATGAGGCTACCTGCGTCCTCTTTGTGATCACGAGTAAATACCTCTCCATTAAATACCCATACCTTTATTCCGATTGTGCCGAATGTGGTTATAGCTTCCGTAAAGCCGTAATCTATATCAGCCCTAAATGTATGAAGGGGTATTCTTCCCTCTTTATACTGTTCTGTTCTGGACATTTCCGCACCACCGATGCGACCGGAAACCTTAATTTTTATTCCCTGCACACCTGCTTTAATTGCGTTGGCAATTGCCATCTTCATTACTCTTCTATGTGCAGCTCTTGATTTTAACTGTCTTGCTATATTTTCAGCAATGAGCATAGAATTTGTCTCAGGGTTTTTGATCTCCTTTATTTTAATCTGTGCTTTTTTACCCACAACCTTCTGAATTTTTTCTCCAAGCTTTTCAATATTCGCTCCCTTTGCCCCAATAATTGCTCCCGGCCTGCCGGAATGAATTATTATGGTAACACGCTGTGGATGCCTGATTATTTCAACATCCGCTACTTCCGCACTTTTAGTTTCCGGAAGGGTGTTAATAACCTTCCGAATTTTAAGATCTTCATGAAGCGTGGCAGCGTACTCTCTTGGATCTACATACCATTTTGACTTCCATGTCTTATTAATTTTCAATCTTATTCCGTATGGATGTACTTTCTGTCCCATCTTAATCCTCTCTTAACCTATTTCATCCATGACTACAAATACATGACTAAATCTTTTTAACAATATATCCGCTCTACGCCTTGCTCTTGGCCAAATGCGTTTCATACGCGGTCCTTCATTTATTTGTAGTTCTCTTATATAAAGCATATTTTCATCCAGTTTCTTATTATGATAAATAGCATTAGCCGCAGCTGACTTAATTACCTTTTTTAAAATTCTCGCTCCCTTATGCGGCAGAGATTCTAGAATGGCAATTGCTTCATTATAAGGTTTTTTTCTCACCTGATCGGCAATCCGTCTTATTTTAAACGGAGAACTAAGTATAAATTTAAGTTGCGCTTTATAACCCTTCTTTACTTCCATATCACACTACCACCTATCTTTTTACTGCTTTTCTATCAGATCCGGCATGACTCCTGAATAATCTTGAAGGGGCAAATTCCCCCAATTTCTGACCTACCAAATTTTCCGTTATGTATACGGGAATCCAAGTTTTTCCATTATAAACTGAAATTGTAATACCGACCATTTCAGGAATTATTGTAGAACAACGAGAGTAAGTCTTTATCATTTTCTTTTCGCCGCTCTTCTGTTGCTCTATTACCTTTTTGTACAAACTCTTTTCGATAAATGGTCCCTTTTTTATTGAACGTGACACAGTCTTCTCCTGTCAGCGATTCTCATTTTGATAAATGAGAATCGCTTTCCTCCTATTTTCTTCTCTTTACAATAAATCTGTCTGTAACTTTCCGTTTCTTTCTTGTCTTGTATCCTTTGGTCGGAACACCTGTTGGGGAAACAGGATGTCTTCCGCCGGAAGATTTACCTTCGCCTCCTCCATGAGGATGGTCGACTGGATTCATGGCAACACCCCTAACCTTTGGCCTTTTTCCCAGCCAACGTGACCGACCCGCTTTGCCAAGACTTACATTCATTTTGTCTTCATTACCTATTTCACCAATTGTCGCGTAACATTTATGAAACACCATTCTCATCTCACCTGAAGGTAATTTGAGAGTGGCATAATCGCCTTCTTTAGCCACCACAGAAGCCCCTGTCCCGGCAGCTCTTACCAACTGACCGCCTCTGCCGCGCTGCAGCTCAACATTATGAACCGTCATACCCAGCGGTATATTTTCAATGGGAAGTGCATTTCCTACTTCCAGAGGTGCCTCGGGCCCACTTTCTACTTTCCTCTCCAATTCAATTCCTTTAGGCGCTAAAATATAGCGTTTTTCACCGTCAGCATATTGGATAAGTGCAATATTAGCACTGCGATTCGGATCATACTCAATACTTACAACCTTGCCCGGAATTCCTACTTTATCCCTTTTAAAATCTATAATTCTGTATTTGCGTTTATGCCTTCCGCCTTTTCTTCTGACACTTATTCTTCCGCCTGCTCCTCTGCCGGCTTTAAAGTGAGAGCCCTTTGTAAGAGATTTTTCCGGTTTATCTGTGCTAAGTTCTTCAAAAGTTAATCCGGTTTTATATCTCTGACTGGATGTTGTCGGCTTATATTTTTTTATACCCACTGTTAGTTCCTCTTTCCATCAATCATAACATGTTGTATTATTTAGGCACCCTCAAAAATCTCAATGGACTCATTCGCAGATAGCGTGACAATCGCTTTTTTCCATGATGAAGTATTGCCCATTCGATAGGGCGGACGTCTTTTAGGTTTAGGTTTTACATTCATTATCCTACACTTAAGACAATGCACACCAAACATAGCTTTCAATGCCTTTTTAATCTGAAATTTATTAGCTCTGGCATTTACTTTAAACACGTATTTTTTTTCATCCTTGAATTTATTCGATTTTTCCGTGACAATCGGCTCGATTATGATTTTTTCATTATCCATCTTTCTTCTCCCCATAAAAATCGTTCAAGCCTACTGCCGCTTTTTCTAAAACCAAAACATTTTTACTGTAAAAAAGATCATGAGCACGCAGGCGATTATAGGCCAAAAATCTAAGCCAAGGAATATTTGCTCCCGCTCTTTTTATCATTTTATCTTCATCGCCCAAAATTATAACCGCACGCTCATCGGGGATAAGGTTTTTAAGTATTTTTATCAGATCTTTGGTTTTCCCGGAGTCCACCGAAAAATCCTCAACAACCTTTAACCGCTCTTCCTTGGTTTTAAGACTTAAAATAGATTTAAAAGCCAGACGCTTCACTTTCTTTGGTATTTTATAACTAAAATCTCTAGGTTTTGGCCCGAAAGCAACTCCCCCGCCAACCCACAGCGGACTTTTTCTATCACCGGCACGAGCGCGTCCTGTACCCTTCTGGCGCCAGGGTTTTTGATTGCTAGCCGCAACTTCACTTCTTCCTTTTGCACATGCTGTACCGACTCTGCTATTTGCCAATTCATTTTTTATAGCCTCATAAATCGTACCTTGGCTTATTTTGACCCCGAACACATCGTCTTTTAAGGATATTTCTTTTGTTACTTTTCCCTGTTTGCTATACACCTTTGCCTTCATCTAGCCTGCCTCTTTTTAAACGCACTTGTGATTATAACAGTGTTATTAGGTGCGCCGGGAACTGCTCCATTAATGAGCATTACCTCTTTCTCTTTATCAATTCTAACAATCCTAAGGTTTTGTATGGTATTTTTGGTATTACCCATTCTCCCGGCCATTTTTGTACCTTTCATAACTTTTGACGGCCAGGCAGCCTGTCCGGTTGAACCACCGGCTCTATGGAATTTGGAGCCGTGTGTTTTAGCTCCTCCTTTAAAACCATGTCTTTTCATCACTCCCTGATAACCTTTTCCTTTTGTCGCGCCTTTCACATCAACAAAATTAATATTCTCGAACAGCTCAACGCCCAGTTTATCTCCGATTTTGCATTCATGATTAAAATCTCTAAACTCACGGAGAAATTTATGCGGCTCAACACCTTGTTTGAACTGCCCCGCAATAGGTTTTTTCAATTTATTCTTCTTTACATTAAATGCGCCCAGAACAACAGCATCATACCCATGCTTATCCTTGGTACGCTGTCCTACAACGATATTGGACTCAATTTTTATTACAGTAACCGGGATTGATACTCCACTCTCATCGAATATTTGAGTCATTCCGATTTTTTTTCCCATCAAACCTAACATTTACTTACCTCACTGTCTGATCTCAACATCTACACCGGCAGGCAGTTCCAATTTCATCAATGCATCCATTACAGCCGGAGTGGGATCGATGATATCGATTAAACGTTTATGCGTCCTCATTTCGAACTGCTCACGCGATTTTTTATTTACGTGCGGTGACCGGAGCACTGTATATTTATTTATCTTCATAGGCAGTGGAATGGGACCACACACCTTGGATCCTGCTTTTAGTACGGTTTTAACAATTGACTTTGCGCTCTGATCAATCAACTCTACATCAAATCCTCTTAAGCGAACGCGAATTCTCTCTTTAGCCATTCTTCCTCCTAAATCGATCCTGTAACCTAAGCTTTACAGCATGACCCTTTGTCTCACTCAATGATCTCAGTTACTGCACCGGCCGCTACTGTTCTTCCACCTTCACGAATTGCGAATCTTAAACCTTTCTCTACAGCAATTGTTGATATAAGTTCAACAACAAGCTCAGTGTTGTCACCAGGCATTATCATCTGCTTGCCTTCCGGCAAAATTACTGACCCGGTAACATCGGTGGTTCTAAAATAAAACTGCGGTCTATAACCGGAAAAGAAAGGTGAATGTCTTCCGCCTTCTTCAGAAGTAAGACAGTATACCTGACTTTTAAATTTCTTATGAGGAGTAATTGTCCCCGGTTTTGCCAGTACTTGTCCTCTTTCAACATCATTCTTTTCAATACCCCGCAGCAGACAACCGATATTATCACCGGCCTGACCTTCATCAAGCAGTTTATTAAACATTTCAACGCCGGTAACGACGGTTTTTTTTGTGTCTTTAATACCGACAATTTCAACATCATCGCCGACTTTGATAATACCTCTATCCACTTTACCGGTAACTACCGTACCTCTTCCCGGAATGGAGAAGACGTCTTCAATTGGCATAAGAAAAGGTTTATCCTTCGCTCTGTCGGGAATCGGAAAATATTCATCCATTTTAGTTAACAGTTCGATGACGGATTTTATCTTTTCTTCGTCATCAGGATTCTCCATGGCCTGCAAGGCAGAGCCGCGAATAATAGGTGTCTCATCACCCGGGAATTTGTACTCTTTAAGTACATCACGAATTTCTTCCTCAACCAGATCCAAGAGCTCGGGATCATCAACCTGATCAATCTTGTTCATATATACAATAATTGCAGGCACACCTACCTGGCGGGCAAGAAGTATATGCTCACGGGTTTGGGGCATAACCGAATCCGGGGCGGATACGACTAAAACGGCACCATCCATCTGGGCGGCACCTGTAATCATGTTCTTGATGTAGTCAGCATGGCCCGGACAGTCAACATGTGCGTAATGCCGCTTATCTGTTTGATACTCAACATGACGAGTATTAATGGTAATACCTCTGGCTTTTTCCTCAGGGGCATTATCGATATCCTCATACTTCATTACTTTATCACCATGCTTTGCGTTACAGTACATAGTGATTGCTGCAGTTAAAGTGGTTTTACCATGATCAACGTGACCAATAGTTCCCACATTAATATGTGGTTTGGTCCTCTCAAATTTTGCTTTTGCCATTAGTTCCTCCTTTAATAACTTTACAGTACGAAAGTTATCATAAAATCTAAAAAGCGAATTACCGCTCTTTATTTACTCTTCTAAAATTTATATGTTATCTATTATTAAAGATGATAATTATCTTTAACTACCACCTGTAATGTGCAAATGCTTTATTAGCTTCAGCCATCTTATGTGTGTCTTCTTTTTTCTTTATAGATGCGCCTTGATTATTGGCAGCATCCAGCAGCTCTTCAGAAAGACGCTGACTCATACTTTTTCCTTTTCTATCCCGTGCATAGTTTATGATCCAGCGCATTGCCAAAGCCTCTTGACGTTCGACTTTTATTTCAACAGGAACCTGATAGGTCGAACCGCCGACCCTGCGTGATTTAACCTCAACCAAAGGCCTCACATTACTGAGCGCCTTTAAAAAGATCTCCAGCGGATCTTTTTTGGTCTTTTCTTTTAAAAGCTCCATAGCACCGTAAATGATACTGGCACTACTATTTTTTTTACCGCGATGCATCATGCGGCTAATAAACTTAGTTACTACATCACTGCCATAAATCGGATCTTTTAGTAATACTCGCTTTTTAATATCCCTTCTTCTGGGCATAAGCTCTCCCTATACTTTCGGCTTTTTTGTACCGTACTTGGATCTGGATTTTTTACGATCCTCTACACCCAGAGTATCTTTTGCTCCACGCACAATATGATATCGTACACCCGGCAGGTCCTTGACCCTACCGCCACGGATAAGCACAACCGAATGCTCTTGAAGGTTATGCCCGATTCCGGGAATATAGGCGGTAACTTCAATACCATTTACCAGTCTGACACGTGCTACCTTACGCAGCGCCGAATTTGGCTTTTTAGGTGTAAAGGTCATAACACGCGTACATACTCCACGCTTCTGCGGACAAGCCTGCAGCGCCGGAGCTTTGGTTTTCTTAATTGTTTTTTTCCGTCCCTTACGGATTAATTGATTTATTGTTGGCATAATTATCTTTAAACACCTTTACAATTCGATTTTTTTGCTCGTGAAGAACGAATCTATCAATTGGTAAAAAAAAAGTCAACCCTCTTTTTCTTCTTTTTTTAAAGGGTTGATCCAAGTAGTGCAGTATGTTCTTCCACCCTTTTGTATAGGAATTTAACAGTCCCATACCCCGGACATGTCCGGTACCCATCCCTTAAAAGCCAAGATATAAAAGCTTAACCAAAATGTCAAGCGTTAAATACTATTAGAATGAAGCATCTATACCGATCGCTGCCGCCTCTCTTACAAGTTCGTATATCTTTCTGGTAAATTCCTGTCTCTTTTGTTCGAACTGCGGATTTTTCATGTTTTCATCCGAAACAGTCTGTAATTCCTGAATTAAACTCGCATACTCATGCGCATTTTCATCCTTATAAACAGTTAACTTTTCTTGTGCCGCTTTGGGATCCGTCTTATTTTCTCTTATAATGTGTATCATGGCATCACAATGGTGGATAAGCTTGCTTAAAACTTGAGCACCCGGAGGTTCACACCCCCAGAATATAATCAAACAAAGGACTAAAGTCAGATATTTTCTCATTATGTCATTGCCTCGACTTCTTGTTCTTCTTGTGCTTCTTTTTCTTCTAATATATCATTTATCGACTCATCTACCAAAGGCATGTTCGTATCAATAACTTTTACATCTCTATATCTTCTCATACCTGTCCCGGCCGGTATTAAGTGTCCGATAATAACATTTTCTTTTAAGCCGTGCAGGTGGTCGATAGAACCTGCAATAGAAGCGTTGGTAAGCACCCGCGTGGTCTCCTGAAAGGAAGCTGCAGAAATAAAGGAATCTATGTTCAAAGATGCTCTGGTAATACCGAGAAGCAGAGGTCTGGCTACTGCCGGCTGACCGCCTTCTCTGATTACTTTTTGGTTCTCTTCATGAAATTTATAACGTTCAACCTGCTGACTATAAATGAAATTAGTGTCACCCACCTGAATAATTTCAACTTTCCTCATCATCTGTCTGATAATAACACCAATATGCTTATCATTAATATTCACACCCTGCAAGCGGTATACTTCTTGAATTTCATCTACCAAATAGCTTTGCAGTGCATTTTCTCCCAAAATATGCAGCACATCATGCGGATCGATATTGCCGTCACATAGCATTTCTCCCGCTTCTACCTCATCGCTGTCACGTACAAGCAGGTGTTTACCCATGGGAATCTGATGTTTAAATTCTTTTGCACAAAGATCAGTAACCATGATAATTCGTTTACCTTTTACAATTCCTTTAAATGACACCCTGCCGCTTATTTTTGCCAGCACAGTGGCATTTTTCGGTTTACGAGCTTCAAACAACTCTCCGACCCTGGGTAAGCCCCCTGTGATATCACGCGTCTTCACACTTTCTTTTAACAGTTTGGCGAGTACTCTCCCTGATTTTATTTTCTCTCCGTCTTCCACATTCATGTATGCTCCGCCCGGCAGATAATATTTGGCAAGCTCTTCTCCTTTGCTGTCAACTATTACCAGACGCGGCTGGAGTGTTTCCAAAGTAAATTCCGTAATCTTCTTTTCAATCTTACCGGTATCTTCATTTATCTCTTCTTTTAAGGTCGTGCCAAGTATGATGTCTTCGAATTTAATCGTTCCACTGAATTCTGCGATAATAGGTTCCGAGAACGGATCAAAAAAGGCGATGGTCTCTTCTGCCTTTGCAATATCACCTACCTTCATTAAAAGTTCCGCGCCATTTCGTACATCCACTTTCTGTTCCTGGGCAATTATCAGGAGATCCTTGTCTTTATACTGCACATAGCCGATTTCTTTGGTAAATATCTTTTGTTTATTCCTTTCGATAACCGGCACAGGTTCATGACTCAGCAAGCTTGCTTCGTCTTTAACAAGGATTTTATCTCCTTTGCTTATTTCAAAACTTTCTAATATTTTACATACCTTTATAAAACCTTTTCTGGTAAAAAGCTTGTTTTTGTTGTCCAAATCAACGATATTTCCTTTTACTCCTTTTATATATACCGGATAATGCAGGTAGACCCGGTTTTCCTCACTGATTTTAGTGGCTGCACCGCCGATATGGAAGGTCCTCATGGTTAACTGAGTTCCGGGCTGGCCGATTGATTGTGCAGCAATTATACCCACAGCTTCACCGATTTCTATAGTCTTATTCTTTGCTAAATTTCTTCCGTAACATTTCACACATACGCCGTGTTTTGATTCGCATGTCAATACCGTACGAATTCGTACACTTTCAACTCCGGCCTCTTCAATTTGATCGGCGATACTATCGGTAATCTCCTGATTGACATCAATAATAACCTCACCCGTAATCGGATGTTTGACACGTTCTATGGTAAACCTTCCCACAATTCGATCGCGCAAAGATTCGACAATCTCTTCTCCATCTTTAATGCACCGCATTTCAAGACCATTTATTGTACCGCAATCTTCTTCATTTATCACAACATCCTGCGCAATATCCACCAGTCGTCTTGTTAAATAACCCGCATCTGCGGTCTTTAAGGCCGTATCGGCCAAACCCTTACGGGCACCGTTAGTGGAAATGAAGAATTCAATAACCGATAATCCTTCTTTAAAGTTAGACCGGATGGGAAGCTCAATGATATCTCCGGACGGTTTGGCCATAAGACCTCTCATTCCACCCAACTGCCGGATCTGACTTCTGCTTCCCCTGGCACCGGAGTTAGCCATCATATATACCGGGTTAAAACCGCTTCTGTCATCTTTGAGTTCGTTCATGAGCTCATTGGTAATGAGCTCATTGGTGGCACTCCATACTTCAATAACACGATTATAACGCTCCTCATGGGTAATATGCCCCTGTAAATACTGGTTTTGAATCTCATCCACCTGTGAATTGGCTTTATTAATAAGATCTTTCTTAGATTCCGGAATAATTATATCATCCATACCGATGGTAGCGCCGAACTTAGTGGCAAATTTAAACCCAAGTTCTTTAATCGTATCGAGCATAATAACCGTTATATGGGGACCATACACCTCATAACAATCGGCAATAAGATTACGCAGTTCCTTTTCACCGAGTGTATGATTAATATAATCGATTTCTTTAGGAAGCTCGTCGTTGAAAAGAACTCTACCCGGAGTGGTCTCAACAATCTCTCCGTTCATTTTCAGTTTAATAAGGGCTTGATATTCAATCGAGCCGGCCTCAAGCGCCATGAATACTTCCGAGATCGAACCAAAAAACTTCCCTTCCCCGGCGACACCTTGTTTATCTTTGGTGAGGTAATTTATTCCTAAAACCATATCCTGAGTAGGAATAACAATCGGGCTGCCGTTAGCAGGATTAAGCAGGTTTTTGGAAGAAAGAAGTAAGGTCCAGCATTCAATTTGTGCAGCATGGGTCAGGGGAACATGTACAGCCATCTGATCACCGTCAAAGTCGGCATTAAACGCATGACACACCAGAGGATGCAGTCTGATAGCTTTGCCCTCAACGAGTACCGGCTCAAAGGCCTGTATTCCCAGTCTATGCAGAGTAGGGGCTCTGTTCAACATTACCGGGTGCTCTTGCACAACCTCATCCAATACGGCCCATACTTCGGGAGCTTCCTGCTCAACCAAGGTTTTAGCTTTCTTTACATTATAAACTACATCTTTTTCTACCAACCTCTTCATGATAAAAGGTTTGAAAAGCTCAAGCGCCATTTTGGTAGGCAGTCCGCACTGATAAAGTTTGAGTTCAGGTCCGACTACAATCACGGATCTTCCCGAATAATCCACGCGCTTTCCCAGCAGATTTTGGCGGAAACGTCCCTGCTTTCCTTTGAGCATATCGGATAATGATTTGAGCGGCCTGTTAGATGCCCCCTTTACCACTCTTTTCTTTTTAGAGTTATCAAACAGGGCATCGACTGCTTCCTGAAGCATACGCTTTTCATTACGGATGATAATATCAGGCGCATTAAGTGCCTGAAGACGTTTAAGTCTGTTGTTTCTGTTAATAACCCGCCTGTACAGGTCGTTCAGATCGGAAGTAGCGAATCTCCCGCCTTCAAGCTGCACCATGGGCCTGAGTTCGGGCGGAATAACAGGAATAACCTCCAAGATCATCCATTCGGGTTTGTTACTGGAATCCCTAAAATTTTCTACTATTTCAATACGCCGGAGTAATCTTTTATCCGATTTTGCACCCTTCTCAATCATTTTCAAGCGCAGTTCCGCAGAAAGACCGTCCAAATCAATCGACTCAAGCAGGGTTTTTATTGCTTCGGCTCCTATACCTGCAGTAAAAGACAGGCCGTAACGTTCCTGCGCTTCATGGAACTCCTCTTCCGTGAGCAGTTCCATCTGCTTTAAATCGGTATCGCCCGGATCAATGACAATATATTTTTCATAATAGAGGATTGAGCGTAAAGCAGTTATGGAAAGATCCAAAAGCAGTCCCATGCGTGAGGGCACGGATCGGTAGTACCAGATATGTGATACCGGAGAAGCCAGTTCAATATGACCCATCCGTTCCCTGCGTACTTTGAAATGTGTTACTTCAACACCGCATCTATCACAAATAACCCCTTTGTAGCGAATAGATTTAAACTTTCCGCAGTAGCACTCCCACTCTTTGGTGGTGCCGAAGATACGCTCACAGAACAATCCGTCCTTTTCGGGACGCAGCGTTCGATAATTTATAGTTTCAGGTTTTTTCACCTCCCCATACGACCAGGCTCTCACCTGTTCCGGAGAAGCCAGCTTTATTCTGATACTGTCAAAATCCTGAAAATCTCTCATTAGTTTTCCCCCTTAAAATCGACTTCCTTGCCTGTTAATAAGTTCCTCATCCCTTTCGGTAAGAGCAATCTGTTTATTCTTGGAATCAAAAATTGAAATATCCAAAGCCAGACCTCTCAGTTCCTGAACCAATACATTAAATGATTCCGGGATGCCCGCTGTAGTAGTAACTTCTCCCTTGACGATACTCTCATAAATCTTTGCTCTTCCTACCATATCATCAGATTTAATGGTGAGCAGCTCCTGTAAAGCATTAGCCGCACCATAAGCTTCCAGTGCCCACACTTCCATTTCACCCAGTCTCTGCCCGCCGAACTGGGCTTTTCCCCCCAACGGCTGTTGAGTGACCAGTGAATATGGTCCTGTTGACCGTGCATGCATTTTGTCATCTACCAGGTGATGAAGCTTCAACATATACAGATATCCCACGGTCACATCATTCTTAAAGGGTTCTCCCGAAAGCCCATCGTAAAGTGTAATTTTCGAGGTTAAAGGCAGTTTTGCTTCTTTAAGTTTATCTTCAATCATTTTATTGGAAGCAGACTGAAATACAGGTGTGGCATACCATTCATCTAACATAACCCCGGCCCAGCCCAATTCGGTTTCCAGAATTTGTCCTACATTCATACGTGAGGGAACACCCAGAGGATTGAGAACAAGATCCAGGGGCGTGCCGTCGGCCATGAAAGGCATATCTTCTTCAGGCAGTACACGTGCAATAACACCTTTATTCCCGTGCCGCCCGGCCATCTTATCACCTTCTTGAAGTTTTTTCTTTGTGGCAATGAGCACCTTCACTACTTCATCTACTCCCGGATTGAGATCATTACCATCCGAACGTTTAAGCCGTTTCACATCAATCACAGTTCCTTCAATACCGTGAGGAATCTTTAAAGAAGTATCACGCACTTCTTTGGCTTTTTCTCCGAAAATGGAGTTTAAAAGTTTAAACTCGGGCGTGGAATCCGTTTCACTTTTAGGTGTAACCTTACCTACCAGGATTGAACCGGATTTGACTTTTGCACCCAGACAGATTATACCCTCTTCGTCCAGCTCATCGGCGGCATGCTCACTGGTATTGGGAATATCACTAGTAATTTTTTCAGGCCCTAGCTTTGTTTCTCTTACATCAACCGAGAATTCTTTTATATGAATAGAAGTAAAAACATCCGCTTTTACTACCCTCTCCGAAATAAGAATAGCATCTTCATAGTTGTATCCATTCCAGGGCATAAAAGCCACGAGAATATTCCTACCCAAAGCCAGTTCTCCGTTACATGTAGCCGGACCGTCGGCAATCACCTCTCCCTTTTTTACTTTTTGTTCGATGGTTACAATCGGTTTCTGGTTGAAACAGGTATCTTGATTGGTTCGCTGATATTTTAAAAGATTATATACATCAAGCTCGTTATCTTTATCTCTTTTGACATGAATCTCTCTTGCCGAAGCAAAGGTTACCGTACCCGCATTCCTTGCGATGACGATAACTCCCGAATCGTAAGCGGTTTTAGCTTCCATACCCGTTCCCACACGCGGTGGTTCAGGATTAAGCAGAGGTACAGCCTGTCTCTGCATGTTGGAACCCATAAGTGCCCTGTTGGCATCGTCATGTTCCAGAAAGGGAATAAGTGAAGCCGATACCGAAATTACCTGTTTGGGAGACACATCCATATATTGAATATCTTTGGGATTGCGGGTTATATAATCGCCGCCCCTTCTGACAGAGATCATTTTTTCCACAAAACGGCCGTCTTTATCAATTACTGCATTAGCCTGAGCAATGAAATACCTTTCTTCATCCATAGCGCTTAGGTATTCTATATTGTGTGTAGCCTTACCATTTACCACTTTACGGTAAGGTGTTTCTAAGAATCCATACTCATTGACCCGCGCATAGTTGGCAAGAGATACAATCAAACCGATATTGGGTCCTTCAGGTGTTTCGATGGGACACATCCTCCCGTAATGGGTATAATGGACGTCTCTTACCTCAAAACCGGCGCGTTCTCTCGAAAGTCCGCCGGGTCCCAATGCATTCAAGCGCCGCTTATGGGTTAATTCCGAAAGCGGGTTCACCTGATCCATAAACTGGGAAAGCTGACTGGATCCGAAGAATTCTTTTATACCCGCCACTATCGGTTTAATGGAAATAAGCTCTTGAGGTTTAATGGTATCCACTTCCTTTAACGACATGCGTTCTTTGGCAATCCGCTCCATTCTGCTGAAAGCAATTTTTAACTGATTGGCAAGCAGTTCGCCCACCGATCTGATGCGGCGATTTCCCAAATGATCGATATCATCAACATTGGCCTCGCCTATATATACTTTTATCAGGTGTGTCATGGTATTCACAATATCTTCTCTGGCGAGAGTCGTCTCTTCCGTAGGTTCCTGATAATCGAATATCTTATTAAGCTTGTAGCGTCCAACTTTTCCCAAATCATAGCGCCGCGATGAAAAGAACATGGACTGCAGATCTTTTTCTGCGCTTTCGATGGTCAGCGGTTCTCCCGGGAAAATAGAGGCATAAAGACGAGATATTGCTTCTTCCCGTGAAGGTTCATCCAGTTCGGGAGAATCCTTGGCGTATTTCATCTCTTCACGTTCAAAACAATTAAGAACAATCTCCGTATGAATGGAATCGGCATGACTAAAATTAATCACATCGATCTTTGTAATATCGGAGTGCAACAGTTCTTCAACATCATGAGGATGTATTTTTTCACCAGCCCTATAGAGTTTCTTTTTTTCTCCGTCTTCTTTTATATATATTGCTTTGGCAAATACACAACCGATTGCTTTTCCTTTGTCTTCTCGGGATTCCGAGAGTTTAATTGATTTGGTTTTATAAAAAAGTTCTATTATTTTTTCTCTTGTATCAAAACCCAAAGCTCTTAAGAATATAGTGGCCAGAATTTTTTTCTTTCGGTCTATTTTGGTATAGACAAGCTCTCTTTTTTGATCAATCTCAAACTCCAACCAGGATCCTCTATAGGGAATGATCCGCGATGAATACACGCCTTTTTCATGTGAAAAAATAACTCCGGGCGATCTGTGTATCTGACTTACTACAACACGTTCCGCACCATTAATGATAAAGGTACCTCTTTCGGTCATTAATGGGATATCTCCCATATAAATCTCTTTTTGGCGAATCTCACCTGTCTGTAAAAAAATGAGGTTTATTTTGGCCTTTATCGGAATAGCATAAGAAACGCCCTTTTGTTTGCATTCATGCTCATCATATTGAACAGCCTCTTCATCGAGAGTGTAGCCGCAGTATTCCAATACCATATCGCCGTTCGGACTTTCAATCGGAAAGGTGTTTTGAAATACCTCTTCCAACCCCTGGCTTTTTAATTTTTTAGTTTTCTGTAAAACCTCGCGCTGCAAAAATCTTTCGAATGAAGACAGCTGAATATCTATAAGATGCGGAATATCCATTACATCATCGTATTCTGTTCCGATATATAATCTTTTAATTGTATTCCCAGGAGTGGTTTGCATTCTTTCCCCCTAATAATAACTCGCCACCGGAAATTTTTTTCCGGTGGTAAAATGAGTCTTAGCTTACTAATAAAAATATACTGTGTTTATTGTACTTCAACAACACCGCCGGCAGCTTCTATCTGCCCTTTCATTTTTTGGGCATCTGCTTTTGAAACGCCCTCCTTTACAGCCTTTCCGCCAGCTTCCACAAGTTCTTTGGCCTCTTTAAGACCCAAACCTGTAAGAGCTCTTACCTCTTTAATAACAGCAATTTTTTTGCTGGCATCAAAGCTTTTAAGAATAACATCAAATTCAATCTGTTCTTCAGCTTCTGCTGCAGCACCTCCCTGTGCAGGCATGGCAGCCATGGCAACCGGAGCAGCTGCAGTTACACCAAATTTTTCTTCCATTTCTTTTACAAGCTCGGAAACTTCCAAGAGTGTCATTTTGGAAATCGCATCAAGTATTTCCTCTTTTTTAATCGTTGGCATATTACCTTCTCCTTATTCTTTTTTTAAAGCATTAGCACCCCAACTTAGGCAGAAGACTAATGCTGTTTATTCATTTTTTTTCTTTTCAAGCAAGGCCTGCAAAGTTCTTACTAACTTTGTAGCTACAGCATTGAGCACCAAGACCATATCGGTAGCCGGAGCATTAAGAGAACCGACCAGTTTCGCATAAAGCTCATCTCTGCCCGGCAGGCTGGATAGTGCTATGATTTCATCTTTATTAAAAACCTTACCGTCAATTATTCCGCCTTTGACCGAAAGCGGCATTTCTCTGGCACAGTTAAGCAGTATTTTAGCTACCGGTCCTGCGTCCTTATTAATTAAAGTAAGTGCGGTTGGACCGATGAGAAACTCATCTTCAATCGACAGCTCTAATTCTTGAAATGCTATTTTTGAGTAATTGTTTTTTATAACTTTGAATGTCGATTCCTCATCGTGAAGTTTAACGCGCAAATCTGTCAGCTGAGTTACAGTCATACCCCTGTAGTCTGCAAATACAATATCTTTTGCTCCGGAAATAAAGTCTTTGATTTCCTTAACCCGATCTGTCTTTAGCTGATTTATTTTTTGTGTTTTCTCACCCATAGTTTTATCTCCTTATGAACCCATTGCGGTAAACCGTGTATATATCAACATCAGCCTATATCTTTAGCCGATACTTTCACCCCGGGTCCCATAGTTGAACTTAAAGCGACCGACTTGATAAATTCGCCTTTTATATCCGCGGGCCTTTTACGCGCAATATTATCAATGAGAGTTTTTACATTCTCTCTGAGCGCACCCACATCCATCGACACTTTACCAACAGCTAAATGTACCACACCGGTCTTATCAGCGCGAAATTCTATTCTTCCTTTTTTCAACTCCTGGATCGCCCCTTTTACATCTGTGGTAACGGTCTGCGTTTTAGGATTGGGCATGAGCCCTCTTCTTCCTAAAATTTGACCCAATTTACCGACATCTTTCATCATATCGGGAGTAGCTATAGCCACATCAAAATCCAACCATCCACCTTTAATCTTTTCGATTAAGTCCGCATCTCCTACATGGCTCGCGCCGTTCTTTTTGGCTTCCTCAGCCTTTTCACCTTTGGCAAATACCAAAATCTTTTTTTCTTTGCCAAAGCGGTGCGGAAGCACTAAGGTATCTCGTACCGCATGTTTTTCTTTAACATTTAACTTTAATGCCACTTCTACAGTTTCATCAAATTTGGCATGAGCCATTTCCTTTACCATTTCAACGGCCTTTTCCAGAGGATACGGTTCCTGTTTATTATATTTAGTGATTGCTTCTCTATACTTCTTTCCGTGTTTCATTCTAGATTTCCCTCCACCTGAACGCCCATACTGCGTGCCGTTCCTGCAATAATTTTGATTGCAGCTTCGGTTGTATTGGCATTAAGATCCTGCATCTTTTGCTCCGCAATCTCTTTCAGCTTTGCCTTACTAATAGTGGCGACCTTTTCTTTATTAGGCTCGGAAGAGCCCTTTTCAATGCCACACGCCTTTTTAATAAGCACTGCAGCCGGAGGTGTTTTTGTGATAAAAGAAAAACTTTTATCGACATAAACGGTAATAACTACCGGAATAAGAATGCCTTCCTCCATATTTTTTGTACGATCATTAAACTGCTGTACAAACTGAGGGGCACTTACTCCGTGCGGGCCAAGCGCCGGACCTACCGGAGGGGCAGGTGTGGCTTTGCGCGCCGGCACTTGAAGTTTGACAATTGCTGTTACCTTTTTTTTAGCCATACAATCTCCTTGATCTGGTACATACGCTTTAAAGAATCTCTAAAAGCTCCCATAAAAAGGGTTAAATTTTTTCCACTTGGAAAAAATCTACCTCAACCGGAGTCGATCGACCAAAAATACCGACCATAACTCTCAATTTACCTTTTTCCGTATTGATCTCTTCTACTGTACCTGTAAACGAATCAAAAGGTCCATCGATTATTCGCACGGATTCACCAACTGAAAAAGCCTGTTTGGGATTTAATGCCTTCCCGGCCTTAATTTCACCTGCTTTCTGTAGTATCGCCCGTGCTTCTTCCTGAGAAATCGGTTGGGGCTTTTGATTCGCCGTATATCCTACAAAACCGGTTACGCCCTGAATTCTCCTTATGTGCGAACATACTTCTTTCCAGCGGCTGCCGGAAAGATCCATTTCCACAAGGATGTAACCCGGTAAAAATTTCTTTGTTGTGAGCTTTTTTTTACCATCCTTTATTTCAGCAATTTCTTCGGATGGAACTTTAACATCGTAAACTGACTCACTTATTTCCTTAGATTCAATTAACTTCTTAATCTGTTTTTCAACCTTATTTTCATGCCCGGAGTAGGCATGAACCACATACCAACCTTTTGCCATACTATAAAACCTTAAATAAGAATGTTATACCGTTTAATAGCAGAATATCCACTAATCCAAGCGCAAAAGCCACAGCCAGTATGGCAATAATAACCACTCGCGTAGAAGAAAGCACCTCATCTTTACTCGGCCACGTAACCTTTTTTAGTTCTGCATAACTATCTTTAAAAAATCTTATTATTCTCTGCATTTTTATCTCCCAAATACGCACAGGCCAGGCAGGATTCGAACCTGCAACATCCGGTTTTGGAGACCGGCGCTCTAGCCAATTGGAGCTACTGGCCTAAATACATTTTCTACTTTATTTTGGTTTCCCGATGAAGAGTATGCTTCCTGTCGAACTTACAGTACTTATTAAATTCTAACTTACCTTGGGTATTTCTTTTGTTTTTCTTCGTCGAATAATTTCTTCGCTTACATTCCGTACATTGCAGCGCTATAATTTCAATCGCTTTTGTCTTAGATTTGGCCATTACTCAGTTCTCCTCCCCCACTCCAATCAGAGTGACAAATATAATAAGAAAATGTATAGTATGTCAATAGTCTGTAATAAATAAATTTCTAGCCTCCGATCGGATTTGACCGATGACCCCCTCCTTACCATGGAGGCCGGAGACAATTTCTCTATGTAGTACGGTGTTACCGTTTGTATATAATCATATACCACAAAAAGAATTATTTCAAGTACTTGTAATTATTTGTAGACCTCTGTATCATTAAAAATCAGAAAAATGGTAACATTTTTGGTAACACCTGTAAATTCCTTATTCGGCTTTTAGGGTTATTGAAATGAAAAAGAAGAGAGACTATAAAAACGATACAGTTCTAACAGAGGGGTATATAGGTAGAAAAGACAGTTTTCCGCGTATATCGAAAGCCCCCAGTATATTTTCTCAATTAACAGAACTTATGAAACCAAGCCCAAAAGAACGTGCTATGATCGCTAAAACCTGGTTGGAAACTACTCATATTAGCCGATGGGGTAGTAAATGGGGTGGATACGACCCGCTAACACCATCTTTAAGGGAAGATATAAAATATAATAATTCACAAATATTTTTAAGTGTTGAGTTTAGATTGAGAAGTGTAAACGGGAGTGTAAATGGAGATGAAGACTTTCCTGAACATATTAATACTGTATATTACGTTGAAGAAGATACTCTTAGACCATCCTCTTATGCATTTGAGGATATTGAAGAAACATGCGCTTATTTAAAATGGGCATTTTCATTTATCTGTAGCCTTAAGTTGTCAAGAAAGGAAAGAAAACAATTAAAGAAATATTATAAAGATTTGAGTAAAGCCCCTAAAAATAATTCTGAAGAACCATCAATAAGCCTTCGTGAAAAAATGGACATGCTCCTTAAAAAGAGGAAAAAAATTGATGTGAAACCACCGGAGCATATTAATAAATATTTATTATGCCCTGTGAATAAAAGTAGTTTAAGTTATATACAGGATGCATTCCTTCTTATTAACGATATATTTAGAACTATGTATAAAATAGGCATTAAAACGCCGAGTGAAGTTAAAGATACTCTTCAAAAATTGCCACAGATATTAACTTTTGCCAGGGATATTTATTACACTAAAATAGGTAGAAAAGTTAGTGAAGGTGGTCAATATAGCAATAATTTAATAAACGCAGATTTGGATTATAAACAAATGGCTGAAAGATGGAAAGAATACCGTAAAAGTAATGGCTGTAATAAATCTGATGAAAAAATTGCAGTAGATTTTTTACTTTCTGAGGCTAGGTCGGTACGCAGGATAAGAGAGGAAAATCCAAATCTATTTAGGTAGGGACTTAACCCCTAAGTCCTTACGTTATACCATTCACATAATATATATTTATCTCAATATTAATTATAGGAGGTAAATATATGGCAGAACAGATTTTACCAGCTCTTTACACTTATGAAGAAGCAGCCGAGAAACTGAAAATATCAGAAGTAACCTTACGGCGGTTCGTAAGCCAGAAGAAAATAAGATGTCTTAAAATCGGGCGTTCAGTCCGTTTTACAGATAAGATACTTATGGATGCTCTTAAACCGGCCGGAGCATTAAATTGAATTTCACCACACTTATAGCCTGGCTCACTGAGCAAGCTGAACGAATAGCTTACGGTGAAATAGTCGTTAAGATCATCAAGCACGACGGCCAGGTTCGCATAATCGAAAAGACGGTCTGTGAAAAGGAAAGGCCGACTATATCCGATACAGGCGGTGCAACATGACTGAAACGATTGTTAAAAATGTCTTGTTGAGTAAGTCTATAGCAGAGCTTACAGATGAAGAACTACAGGTTGAAAAGAATAAGTTAAGGGATAATAAGAATAATACTTTTCTGTTAAGAAAACCCTGTGATGAATGGTGTAGAGATTTAACAGAATATCATAAAAATCATAGATCACGTAAAACAAGATTAAAAAATTTTCTTTTCGCGGAAGGAATCAACGCAATGAAGTACCAGCGGTTTATTAAAAAGTATGAGATACTGGTTGATAAACGAATTATAAAAACTCTGGACTTTATAATCAACAAGCTGGAAAAATATCCTCAAGCTATAGTCCATTTATTTAAAAGCTACACAGAACATCCTTTCTTTAAGGAATACAACCGTAATGAAGATTATTTCAAATTAAAGTACCTGCTCTATAGTGAGGTTCTCTTGAACAATTTTAACGAAGGCGGTAGAAAATGAGTATTGAATTGGTAATTGATGAAGCCGACGCTATTCTTGAAAGAGAAGAACGCGAGAAAAATACCAGAATTATTACTATACCTTTTTCAGAAATTGAGCCCAAAGCTTTAAATTGGCTTTGGAAAGGCGTTATACCTATGGGTAAATTAACTTTGATAGTCGGAGACCCCGGACTTGGTAAATCTCTTATGACTCTTGATATAGCGTCAAGAATATCAAGAGGTTTAAAATGGCCTGATGATTCGGCTTGTCAAGAAGGTCATGTTTTTATATTATCGGCTGAAGATGATCCGGCGGATACAATACGTCCGCGGCTTGATGCTTTAGGCGCCGATGTTGAAAAGATAGAACTTATAAAAGCGGTTTGTACATCAAATAATAACGGAAAAAAAGAACACTCATTCAACCTTGATGCAGATATAGCATATTTAGAAAGTCGTTTACAGGAAAGAATAGACAATTATAACCCAATCCGCCTTTTAATCATTGATCCAATTTCTGCATACTTAGGAAATACAGAAACACATGTTAATGCTTCTGTTCGTAGTTTACTTACACCTTTAGCAAAGTTAGCAGCCGATTATGATTTAGCGATACTGGCCGTTAGTCACCTTAATAAATCAAATGCACCAGCTATATATAGAACTACGGGTTCATTGGCTTTTACGGCAGCAGCCAGAGCCGTCTGGTTGGTAGCCAAAGATTCAGAGAATGAAAACCGTATTTTATTTATGCCTATAAAACAGAATCTATCTAAAAATAACGGTGGTTTTGCTTACAGTATTGAATCATCCCAGGGAAACGGCTTACCTATAATCGTTTGGGAGAAAGGCCGTGTTATAGAGGATGTAAACTCCCTTTTACAGACACAGAACCCGGAAGACAGGGCGCAATGGAAAGAAGCTTATGACTGGCTAAAAGAAAGATTGTCTAACGGTGAATATGTTCCAGCTAAAGAAATATACAAAGAGGCTTACGAGTTTGGAATATCTAAAGATGTCCTTAAAAAAGCATCAAGAAAGCTTAAAGTTATTAAAGAAAAAGAAGGTTTTCAAGGTGCTTGGACATGGCGGCTTCCTTCAAAGGGAGTCGATACGTCCAAAGAGTGCAAAGAGTGTAGTCCTATAAAATTGACACCCTTTGAGGATACCGGCTCCCTTTGGGAAGAAAAAAAGATTTAGGATCAACGTTTTAAGCTTTAAAAGGATAGAAAAATGAGGGAATTTTAAATATTTTGTATGATTTTTTATACAATGAGATTGCGGAAAATTACAGGTTTTATTTTAAAAATCAAGCAAATATAAGCAATCCGGAGGTACCTTAAAGTTAAAATGTCCGAAAATGTCTTATTTTAGAAAATGGATATAAGAATATGCTTACAAAAACTGAAAAGCGAAAGATTGATATATGCACAGATGCTATTGCCGGTAATTTTAAGGAGAGTGAGCTTGCTATTAAGTATAATGTTACGGTTAAAACTATTCAGAGAGCTATTGCATGGGGTCGACAACAAGGTTTTTTTATAACGGATAGCGAAAAAAAGATAGCAAGAAATATCTGTTACCTTCAAAAAATACTATCCGTTCTTGAGATGCAGTTCAAATTAGTAAATATAGCAGCAAGGAAGCAAGAAAAAGAGGGAAATGTAAGGTATATTAAAGAGCTTACCACTCTTGCTAAAATAATCCTTGATTATAACACCCGCATAATGGAATTGGAGGGGTTATATCACAATGTGCATTTGCACCTACACGCCGGGGAAATGCAGCATAAACACAGGCTTAGTGAACCTCTCCAAAAAATGCTTGAGAAAATAATAGGACACAAGATTGATGATAACGGCAGCGGCCAGGGTTAACAGATAACCGGATTGACAATAAAAAAAATTTTAGTTGTAAAACAGAGAAAAACGAAGAAATAAAACATAATAGAGACTTATGTAACTATAGAATGTGAAAATATATCCCCTTATATCTCTTGACAATATGTACCAAAATAGATACATTATTAATAGATGAACAAAACCATCAAAACGGTGTTTTTTAAATCAGAGAGCGGGAATATGCCTGTTCGTGATTGGCTTATTGAACTTTCCAAAGAATAAAGAAAAAAGATTGGCCAAGAAATAAAAACCGTTGAGTTCGGCTGGCCTTTGGGAATGCCCATAGTAAAAAAGCTTTCACCAAATCTATGGGAAATAAGAGTCCGCTTAAAAAACAAAATCGCCAGGGTGCTTTTCAACGTTATTGATAACTTAATGATCCTGCTGCATGGATTTATAAAAAAATCACAAAAAACACCGCAAGAAGATATTGAGCTTGCTTTTAAGCGCATGAAGCTTTTACATGGAGGTAAATGATGAATAAGAAATATATAGGTGAATCATTTAACGTTTTTCTAAAAAAGGAAGGTATCCTTGAAGACGTTACCGATACCGCGGTTAAACGTGTTCTTGCATTCCAGATAAAAAAGGCCATGAAACAAGAAAAACTCACTAAAGCTGAGATGGCGCATAGAATGGAAACGAGTCGAACCGCTCTTTATAGGCTTCTTGATCCGAATAATGATTCCGTTACCCTGGAAACACTTAAGAAAGCCGCGGCGGTAGTTGGAAGAAAAATTAAACTTGAACTGGTTTAGCGCCAGCTAACTTAAAAGGTATTTTTTGAGGTACCGTGTATAATTACTGATTCATAAATAAGCAGAGTAAGTTTCACAAAAGGTCTAAGCATCTGATCCGTGGCAGCTTCATCTTCTGTATCAATATCACTAACATTTATATTATAAATTAAGGATATTTCAATAAGATTTCCGGCATAAATAAATCTATGTCCAAAAACATATTGTGTAGTAAGATATTCACCAGTTTCATCCAACAATCTATGGTAATAAAAAGCTATTTGTGTAAGTCTTTCAAATCTATCAGTATTTTCTAAAGCGAAAATTTCAATATCATCACTTAAACGATCCATTACATATTCTTTTGTTAATATTTTTGATTCCATTTCTTCATCTGATAGATCGCCATATTGTTCTGTCATATCTACTATGGCAATAACTAAAGATATATTTTCCCCTCGAATAATAGCCACAAAAGGAATGTCTTTACCAGTAGCAACCCATGATTCAGGGAAAGCTATGGATAAATCAACTCCGTTAGCTTTTGGATGGCCGGCAATCGAAAGCGTTGAGATATTTCCGGCTTCAAACATTTCTAAATCATCAGCAAGTGATGTTTGGCTGTAAGAGAAGAAACATAAGAATACTAAAGCAATAAGGAAAGTCAACCTCTTCATGCCTGCTCTCCTGAGTTAAACGTACTAATTTTCATGTTTAGTTTCCAGGTAAACTTTTACTTCAGCGGAACCTGATGTTATTCCAGTCAATCCATTACGACCAACATTTGCAACAATTCTATCTTTATTTATTGGCTTAATTTCCAAGGAATTTCTATCGATATACCAATATAATATTGAAATTAGGTTTTCTTTTACTGTATTGCGAACAACCTCAAGCTCTGGAAAAAATTGAAAAGTAGAGTATTTAATATAAAAGATAAAACCATCCTCTGTATTTCTAACTGCATAATCTGTTTGTTGGTCATATTTTTCGTATTTAAGATCTTTTTGTATTGGTATAGTAGAACAATTTAGAATAATGAAAATGAACACAGCAGGAAATAATATTTTTTTCATAGCACAGCTCCTTTTTAACTGGCATTTTCTGGATGCCATTTCCATGCCCTGCGAAATCCCATCTGTTCTGCCTTAGCTACAGTTTTTACGTAACATTCGCCGGGCTTATTAATTTTTGTTGAGTCATATTGTTGATCAATAGGTAGATGATATATTTTTGTCTCAAGACCATTTTTATCACATCCAATATTACATTTAATCATAGGATATGCTTTGAGATTTACGCACTCGTGTACCGTTATGCCGAGTTGTTCTGCAAATGCCCGCGCCATATCCGATAGAATAGTTGACGTGAAAAAGTCACCTGTGATTTTATTATCTTTGGGATTACCTTTTTCAATTTTATATTTAATCATTGTACCAAAAAGTTGGGCAATATGCTTTTCATGTATAGTTTTATGTTTTGCCCAATATTTACATTGAACAATCTTAATATCATTTCCTTTACTTACGATTAAATCTCGTCCCAAATCAGATAATCCTTCAAGGATTCCAAAATACTCAACATCATACCCATCTTGTTCAAAGCAATATCCAATGAACCGTTCATAGTCACGACCAAGTTGCCACGGAGTTTTCTTTTTAGTTAAATATCGATCAAAGGCAAGTTGATTTCTCTCTTTAGGTGATAACTGCTTGTATTCGCCAGAAGTCATATAATGGCGTACCGGATCAGAGTCTTTTTTTTCTTCATTAGTATTTTTTGTAATAGAAATTAATGTATCGAGATCGATATCAATATAATCTTCTATCCAAGGAAAAAGTGTTTCATAGTAATCCAACCTTGAACGAGCAATGTGATATTCAATTCTGTATTCCTTGCTTTGTGCCGCAACTTCTCGAATATGTTCGGCGGCTTTTATCGCTGGATGTTTCTTTGATTCAAGATATTAAGCACGTTGGAAATCCTTTAACAATTCATAATTAGCGATAGCTCGCGAAAGCCAAGGAAAACACTGGGATGATTCATTAAGAATAGTCATAATTTCTTTGTCTTTTCTTTTAATCACATCTTCACACGACTTGTGAATTCGACTGCATGCATTCTTTGTGACATGTATCTCTTGTCCTTGTTGTTGGATTTTTTGATTTAGATTACATTCAATTCGCTTAAGATTGATTATTACTTCCGAATTTTTAATATTAAAGTTTTTCAGTTCAGATATAGTTTGTCGTAGAGAATTGTTTGTGTTTTTTAAATCGTGTATTTTTTGAAAAACCTTTGAGATTACATTCAAGATTAAGATAACAACAATTATTATAGCGATTACGAAAAAGCTTTCCATTCAAACACCTTTTTTTAATATTTAAAAATAAAGCTTTTTAATTTCTATTCTTTTAAATTCTCATAATAAATAAAATTACGTAGGTCATTCTTTTTCTAAAATTATTATATACTTATTTCCTTTTTCCGCGTTTTCAAAACGACAAATCATTTCTTTTACATTTAAAAAAGTATAACAGAAATAAAAATAATCTACCATTCTGGGTTGTATTCTAAGGTATTCTTTTACTTTTTTATAAGTAAATGTAATAGAACTTTTATCTGAAAAAATAAATGAACCGTCATCTTTCTTAAAAACAATTCTTATAATCTGCGGTTCATCTTCAAATAATTTTAAATATATATTAGGATCGCCATAAACAAACACAGATAAATCTGAGTTATCTTCTATAAGATATTTAACATTCCATGTTCCAATAATGTCTTGTGAAAATCCTAAAAAACCGATTAAAAAAAATAGTAGTATTAATATTCTTTTCATCACATTTACTCCTTAGAGAAATTAATATTTCCTAAAATCCAATTATAATCTATACAAAAGATATTACCATAATCCTTTATAAATAAAATCGTCTTTGAATTCACAGATATTATCAATTCATCTATAAAGTTTAAACATTTGCAAATCAATGTCAATAATGCATATTCATTTTCAGACATATCTTTGTGTCTGTCTTTTCGGGCGTTTTCTTATTGTCCTAAATATCCATAAATAAGTGTTTGACCACCTATTCCTTTATTTCAAGGTCAAAAATCTTTTTCCTCATCCTATCATACAAATCTTCAAGGATTGAAGCGAGTCCGGGTACATAAGCTTGATCTATACTGTTTTGCAGTTCTCCAAGAATACCTGCGAGACTATATAATTTGTCAAGATCAATTGCCATACCGTCTTTAAACTCTAATAGTTCCATACAATACCCCCTTTAAAACATGTTACATAATTACCAATTTATGTTTTAAAACAGCGTTCTCTCTTTATTTTAGCTACACTCACAAACTGTGCCGGCTTAACCACTACATGACTATAAAACCTTGCAGTAGTTTGAATATCAGAGTGTCCGGCCATGATCCGCACATGTTCAAGGCTTAGTCCACGTTCCAGGCTATTAGTGCAAAACGTATGCCGGAGAATATGAGCTGAAATGTTATGTCTATCAATAAACCTTACACAATAGCGCTTAATAAACATCGATACATAAGAACGGCTGCGCTTACGGCTTTTAATCTTAAAAAGATATGTGGAAGATTTAAAGAAATCTTTTACAAGCTTTATAAAATCCTGTTCACAATAAACAGAGCGTTCACGGCTACCTTTACCGAGTACTCGTATCTGGTAAATCTTATTACCGATATACTTTAAATCCGAATGTTTAATATTAAGCATTTCAGAAACACGGACACCCGTTCTATACATGAACTCGAACATTAAAGCTATTTCGGGATTGTGCTTTTCGCATTTATCCAGGAAGGCTTTTATTTCATCTTCTGAAAGCACCTTAGCGCATATATCGCTACATCGAGGTTCTTTTATCTTCTTTATTTCACTGAAAGCCTGCTCTACCTTTTCTCTCTGTGCTTCGGTTATTTCCGCTTTATTTGCTTGAAACACCCTCTTAAATGAGCTTTTAGCAACAAGCAAATATTTGTTGACTGTCCGTGCCTTATAACCTTTTGTTATGAGATAATCCCGCCAGGCCGAAAGACCATCTAAAGAAAAGCCATAGTTCCCGTATTCAAGAAACTTGATAAATTGGTTTTCTTCGTACTTATAGCACTGATTAATATTTTTCCGTAATATTCCGTAAATATTTTGTTTTAAAATTAAGCTATTCATGATTACCCCCAAGTAAAGCTGTTTGTGTTTTTACTACGTCGGTAAAATCCTCTGCCGTGTAGTTTGTGTACCAGTCTGTCATTGCGCTTCCTCTGTGCCCTGTTAAAAGCCTGATTTTAGAATCAGGCACACCTTGCGCTCTTAGTAAGCTGTTTAGTTTGTGTCTCCAACTATGAAACGTTACATTTCGCTCTTTTCGCTCGTCCTGTGTAATCCCAATCAGCTCCATAGCTTTATACAGGTGTTTCTCAATACACTTCTTACCTATTGGTATATCTTTACGGTCTGGATTTGAGAAGAAAAGTAGATTCTCCGGGCAGCTCTCTTTAATAACACACCGTATGCAATTATAGACTTTCTTACTTATTGGCACAGCCCGGAAACTATCAAACTTCGGGTTTTTAAGGCCGTGTTTATCTTCCCATGAATGCATTATTTCGATACGATCCGGTTTAACGTTCTCAAGTAAAAGCCCCCGGATTTCTCCGAGCCTTGCGCCTGTAGCAAAAGCCAAAAGATTAATATTATAATGCCGGAAGTCCGGCCAGGTAAGGGCAAATAAGGCTTTGACTTCCGCATTAGTGAGTATGCCCCTTTTTCTATAGGTGTTTTTAACAGGTTTTACGAGTGCAGCCGGATTTTCTTTGAGATAACCTTTAAATACGGCTTGCCCGAACATTGACCGTATAGATTGCAGGATTTTATTTATTGATCCAGATGCAAGCTCTTTTTTGCTGTATAAATCCAATATCACACGTTCAATCTCATTTGTTGGAATATCAGTTATGTCACGGTTACCCCATAGTGGTAAAATATGATTTCTTATAAGACCTTCGCATGTTTCAAGATGCTTGAAGCCTATGGAATAACCGCGCGCTTTACGCCTTCGGGCATATTCGCCTTGCGGTTCCCAAAAGCCAAGAGCAAGCTCAATAAGGGTGATGTGCTCCTGTTTGTCCTGCTCTTTACTTAGATAATCTTCAACCCATTGCACGGCGCACACATGGTTTGATTCCCCGGTGCTTAAAGTTTTGATAATACGGCCGTTATTATCTAAGAAGCGTACGTAATAGATTTTCTTTTTATTGGTTTTTCTTTTAAAAATACGGTAGGTCTGGCGTTTCACGATTCCCCCTTTACCGTCGTGGTAACACTAACGGTAACACTAAAGAATTGTGAGAACGCCAGTTGACTGGTAGTTCTCTTAAATCCTTGCTACACAAGGACTTGTCAAAAGCCTCCGATCGGATTTGAACCGATGACCCCCTCCTTACCATGGAGGTGCTCTACCAACTGAGCTACAGAGGC